>JBBRMC010000446.1:0-3909 GCA_038231055.1 Leptolyngbyales cyanobacterium | reverse complement strand
GAGCGCGACTGGGTTGAGGGCATTCCTCGCATCGTGTTCTCTTCTCGATGGAGTTGGACGGTTGGCTCTCCGTTCAACCAGGCAAAACAGCAGGGACGCGTTCACTTTTTAGACAGTGGTAATCATACCCATGATGGGAACGAGGGCTATTTTGGACAAGCGATCGTCAATGGCACAAAAATGACTTATGTAGAGTTAACTCTGCAACACGTCAATCAACTTCCAATTTGGTCTGCTAAATGATTGGCTCGTCTACCCAAAAAATCGTCTTCCCTATTTCAATAGTCAAGGAGTCGCTTGGACAGCGACCTACTTAAATGAGGGAGGAGATGTGGTGCGTGACCTTTAAGCCAACATCGCGGCTGAAGCAGGTGCCCGTCAAACCTCAGAGCCTACGTTCCGATATATTGCTGATCCTCTCAAGAATCACAGTTGATCTAAGATCACGAAGGGGTTGGTGATTCTCACCATAGTTTCAAAGGAATTGCTGACCCATTCTGCCTAAGATTTTGTGAGTTTCATCACTTGCTCGGCTCCTGGCTGCCGCTCTGGGTGACGTGTATACCAATAAGCCCAAGCAATCAACACCGCTTGAAACGGAAGCCTCACCCAATACAAAATTGGCTGGTGGGGGACACCCTCGATCGCAATCTGATTGACTGCCATATTGATATTGGCAGGAAACACTGCGACGAATAGCGCAATTAATCCCCAAGCGGCGGCAACACTCACGAATGGAATCAGTAAACCAATGCCTCCGAGAATCTCAAAAAAACCGCTGATATACACCAATGCTAAGGGATTAGGAAGCTGCGGCGGCACAATACGAACAAACGGAATAGGGGTTAGGAAGTGAGTTGTTCCAACCACGATGATCGAAATTGAGAGAATCATCCGCAGAATCTCTTTTCGCCGATTTGAAGGAATGCTTAGAGCCATAGTTTCTTGAAGACAAAGCTGTTTGGAGATTAGCACTCCCTAATAAACTTGCCATCTAGCTTAAGGATGGGTGTAAGACAGAAAACAGCTAACTGCTGTTAACCAAAAGGCTCAACCTCAAGATAGAGGTGTTTATTATCACTTTATTTTACTGTCGTCATAAGATTTAGAATCATCACTTGTGAAAGTAGTTAATAGCGCTCAACCTCTGTTAGAAACTCATTCTCATCCTGCATCCATTCCTGAATTGTTAACTCGAATTACTCATATTGTCGATCATGCCTTTCTAAACGCTGCCAATCTTGATCACGTAGGTGCATTCCCCCGTGAAGAGTTTGAGCAGATTGCAAAAGCGGGCTTATTATCAGCCCCGCTCGATCGACGACTAGGCGGACTCGGTTTAGGCATTGAAGCGGCAGTGACCTACGATTTATTGCACATTCTCAAGCAGTTTGGGTACGGCAATCTTGCTATTGGGCGCATCTATGAGGGGCACGTCAACGCCTTACAACTCGTTCAAACTTTCGGAACTCAGGCTCAGATAGCAGCCTATGCTAAGGATGCTCGGGATCGTCACAAAATCTTTGGGGTCTGGAACGCTGAAGCCGCCGATGGCGTTAAACTGATTCCGCTTGAAACAGGACGCTATCGACTAGAAGGTTGCAAAACCTTTGCATCGGGGTCGGGGTATGTCGATCGTCCGTTTGTTAATGGAACATTACCCGATGGTCGTTGGCAAATGTGTATCGTGCCGATGGATCAAGTAGCAACCGTCAGCGATCCCTCTTGGTGGCAACCATCAGGAATGCGAGCAACGGCTAGTTATAAAGTCGATTTTAGTGGAGTTGAACTGGATGCCAGTGCGCTAATCGGACAACCTGACGACTATTATCGACAACCGTGGCTATCAGTAGGGGTGATTCGCTTTGCGGCGGTGCAGCTTGGAGGAGCCGAAGCCCTGTTTGACGAAACCCGCAGATTTCTACAAAGTTTGGGGCGCACCCAAGACCCTTATCAAGAAGAACGATTAGGGAGAATGGCGATCGCTCTAGAAAGTGGCAATCTTTGGCTTAAGGGTGCCGCAGAGTTTGTCGCTGCCTACTCGCCCGTTTTTGCCGGATCTCCGATCGTGCCTCACCCTCAAGCCGAACAACTGGTTGTCTACGCCAACATGGTGCGATCGGTGATCGAGCAGACTTGCATGGAGGTGATTCAAGCCTGTGAGCGATCAGTCGGAACCCGAGGCTTATTACCCCCAATCCCGATCGAGCGAATTATTCGAGATCTAACCCTCTATTTGCGTCAACCTGCCTTTGATGCCGCTCTTGCAAATGTCGGACGCTATACGTTAACTCATCCAACGTCTGCTGAGAATCTCTGGTCTTATGAATAAAGAAGCAGTGTGTGAATCGCTCTTTAACAATCCCATAAGACTGCCGGTTCGATCGTTCATGCCACACGAGCCAGTCTTAGTAGTCGCGCCACACCCCGATGACGAAACGCTGGGCTGTGGTGGGGCGATCGCGCTACTGCGCTCACGTCACTGCCAGGTGTCGGTGTTAGTTATTAGCGACGGCACGAGGTCGCATCCCCGATCGCGTAAATATCCCCCTCCGGTTTTGCAGCAGTTGCGTCAGCAAGAAACGCTAAAGGCATTGCAGATTTTAGGAGTTGATGCCGCGACCGTGACCTTTTTGCAACTGCCCGACGGGACAATTTCGACCTTGGCAACTTTAGAAGACAATCAGGTAGCGTGTGGTGCTTATTTGAAGGAGGTATTGCCCAAGACGATCTTTCTTCCGTGGCGATCTGATCCGCATCCTGATCACCGAGCCACTTGGCAACTCATTCACGCTGCTGTTGCCTATTTGCCCTTTACCCCTCGCATTATTGAGTATCCCATTTGGGATTGGGACTCTGAGCAGCGAGGCGATTCTCCCGATGCTAATCAGATCGTGGGGTGGCGGCTTGATATCGAACCTGTACTGTCGCTTAAGAAACAGGCGATCACAGCCTATCAATCGCAAATCACAAATTTGATTGATGATGATCCCCAAGGGTTTCGATTAACGCCTGAGATGTTGGCGAATTTTCTGCGTCCCTGGGAAGTCTACTTTGAGGAAATTCAGTGAATCTAAACCAGCCGAATTCTTTGCCACCGAGCTATTTTGATGACCTGTATCAAGCCGATCCTGACCCGTGGAAGTTTGAGACCAGCGAGTATGAAGCGAATAAATACGCAGCGACGATCGCGGCACTTCCTAAGCCTCGCTATCATTCAGCTTTAGAAATTGGCGGCTCGATCGGAGTCTTGACCGAGAAGTTAGCCGATCGCTGTGATTCACTGTTGTCGATCGACGTTTCTCAATTGGCGCAGAATCAAGCCATTCAGCGCTGTCAGCATCTTTCTCACACTCACTTTCAAATCATGCGTGTGCCGGAGCAGTTTCCTGATCAGACGTTTGATTTAATTCTTGTGTCAGAAGTCGGCTATTACTGGAGTTGGGATGACTTACGATCGTCGCAGCAGCACATCCTAAACCAGTTAGAACCCGGTGGACATCTACTCTTAGTGCATTGGACTCTTTACGCAAAAGATTATCCCTTAAGCGGCGATGAAGTGCATGATGCGTTTCTTGAGCTATCACCGACGCATCTTTGTCACTTAGAAAAACGACGCGAAGAGCAATATCGTCTCGATTTGTTTGTTAGAACTGCGCCTTAGGATCGTGGATTAAATAACCTGTAAGACTTGTGAGCGTCTTCTGCCCTCATTCCCCAACCCTTCTCCCCAAGGAGAAGGGAGCTAAAGTCTTGTTCCCTCTCCTTGGGGCTACTGTGTACACACAAGTCCTCGTAGCTTCGCTTGAGTCGGCTTATGCCCCCTAAATCCCCCAAAATTGGGGGACTTTGACCCTGAGCAATGGCTTAAACCCTGAACCTCTTTCTGGCTCAAAGTCCACCAGAATG
>JBBRMC010000445.1:0-3910 GCA_038231055.1 Leptolyngbyales cyanobacterium | reverse complement strand
TCTAGAACCTCAAAATTTCCCTTCGGCAACATATCGCGCACCATCGTGCGAATAACGGCACTGTCATCAATGACCACGATTTTGTGACTTGCCACAACTGAACTCCTGTAGAGTGACTGCGAAACAAATGAAGAATATCAGCTTTTAAGGGGACTCAAATAGGCTGAGTGTCGAAATATCATGCACTAGTGTACCCTCTATGATTAATAAATCGCGGCGATCCGATCATTTAAGAAACGGTTCCGCAGGACGATTGGTTTCCTAGCATCCTCACTTTTATGCCATTTGAACCGACTCTAACCCCAAGTTCTAACGCTGGATCAGTACGATCGTCAGATATTGCAGCCATGCCTGACTGGTTGCGTCGCCCGATCGGAAAAGCCAGTGAGATTTCGACGGTGCAGCGCATCATTAAACAGCGTCAGATTCACACAATTTGCGAAGAGGGACGCTGCCCCAATCGAGGAGAATGCTATGCCCAAGGTACAGCAACCTTTTTGTTGATGGGTCCGATTTGCACTCGCGCCTGCGGCTTTTGTCAGGTCGATAAAGGGCACGCGCCCATGCCGTTAGACGCAGACGAGCCTCAAAAAGTCGCTGAATCGGTGCGGTTGTTGGGGTTGCGCTATGTAGTTCTCACCTCAGTCGCACGAGACGACTTGCCTGATCAGGGTTCTGGCTGGTTTGCGACGACAATGGCAGAGATTCGTCGCCTTAACCCGTTGACCCAGATTGAGGTGCTGACCCCTGATTTTTGGGGCAGACGCGACAAGAAAGTAGCTCCCGAAGCGTTGCAGGCTCAGCGAGTCGCGATCGTGGTAGCAGCAGATCCGGCTTGTTATAACCACAATATTGAGACGGTGCGCCGATTACAGGCTCCGGTGCGGCGTGGGGCGACCTACGATCGCTCTCTCAAGGTGCTGCACATCGTCAAAGAGTTGAACCCGACCATTCCCACCAAATCGGGCTTGATGCTAGGGCATGGCGAAACAGAAGCGGAAGTGATTGAGACCTTGGCGGACTTGAGAGCAGTGAACTGCGATCGTCTGACGATCGGGCAATATATGCGCCCGTCCCTCGACCATCTGCCTGTTCAGAAATATTGGCACCCTGACGAGTTCGATCGTTTGGGTGCGATCGCCCGTGAAATGGGCTTTTCTCACGTTCGGTCTGCTCCCCTTGTCCGCAGTTCTTATCATGCTGGGGCAGACAAATAAGCCTCATTTAAAAACTGCTTAATCGAAATTTACCTTTAGAGGTGCCCTTGTTTTGGTATCCCTTTAAGAAGGTCACTAAATCTGGAGAATCGCTTATGGCAACTCAAACCGTAAAAAATCCAACGGGCGCAACCATTAAAACGAGTAAGCCTCCCTATCCATTCCGCACGGGATGGGCATTATTGCTTCTAGGGATTAACTTTGTGGTTGCGGCTTACTACTTCGGAATTCTCAAGTAGTCGCTGGCAGCAAATCTGCTCTTAATTCACCCGTTAAGGATTCCCCCTAGTTTTTTCTCAGTCGCTGAGACGAGATTTGGGGGAATCTTTTATTCGGGTGAGATTGCAGCTCTGAGACTTTTGCAAAACTCTTCGATCGACTTCAACCCCTCCGCCGGAGTTCCTTCTGCCAGCCGCTTTACAAATGCACTACCCACAATCACAGCATCTGCACCCCAATCCATGATTTGACGGGCGTGTTCGGGCTGAGAAATGCCAAACCCAACTCCGATCGGTTTATCGGTGACGTTTCGCAGTTCTACGACTAAATCTTTGACTCGCGCTTGAATCTGAGTCCGCACTCCTGTTACGCCCGTGGTGCTGACTAGATAAATGAATCCTTGAGACTGACGCGCGATCGCGGCAATGCGCTCTTGAGGGCTTGTAGGCGCGACTAAAAGAATCACTTCGATGCCACAAACCGCCGCAGGTTTTAGCAGGCTGTCAGACTCTTCTAGGGGCAGATCAGGAACCACAAGACCTTTGATGCCTGCGTCGGCGATATCTTGCAAAAATTGCTCAATCCCTCGATTGATGATCGGATTGTAGTAAGCGAAAAGGATTAGCGGCGATCGTAGCGTGGGGGCAACCTGCTTGACCATCTTCAATATGTCGTCTAGCCGAGTGCCTCGTTCGAGGGCTCGCGTCGCGGCGGCTTGAATCACAGGACCATCTGCCAACGGGTCAGAGTAGGGAACGCCTAATTCAATTAAATCGGCACCAGAGCGATCGAGAACCCGCAGTGCTTCAGCCGTCGTCTCTAAATCAGGATCACCTGCGGTAACAAAAGGAATCAAGGCGCAGCGAGCATGATCCCGCAGATGCTCAAAGCACTGAGAAACTGAAGTCATTTCTATCCTTCGCGAACTAGAGGAATGCAAATAATTAGTTTAAGCCGATCGGGGATAAGGTTGAACACGATCGACCCGTTGCTTTCTCGTCTCTAGCCCTTAACCTGCTGATTTTCTTGGTCGATTTCGGCTTGCATCGCTGCCAGTTCTTCAGGAGACAGTTCTTCTAGACGCTTTTGCAAGACAGCTTCTTCATAATCTCTAAGCTGCTGGTCATAGGTCATATCTTTAGATAGCACCCGCGTCAAGTAGCTGAACACCCAGACTACCAGTGCACTGACCAAAAGTACCTGGCTCCAAATTCCGGCATTCATGCTGTCTAGACCGACCCACTGCAATATTAGATAGGTCAGTCCGCCAGCCACAAACACGCCTAGACTGATTCCGATCGCATCAATTCGCCGCATTTACCAACCAATTCACAAATAGCTCAAAGCAAAGGGAAATCCTGATCCCCTCACTCTAGTTAGGCTTCAAGTTCTCGACGCTTGGGTCTAAAGTTCAGAAAGGGAGCCAGCAAGAGCATTCCGGGGAAGAAGAAAAACACCATGAAGTACATAAAGCTGCGCTCAAAAGAGCTAACGACATACCAGCGCTTTTGCAGGTAGAAGTAGAGCACGAGCGGCACCACGACCAAATAGGCTCCGCCCAGAACTAAATATAGGAGTGCGACTTCCATGTTTTCTATAGAAACGAGATTTCTCTTATCCTACCGTCATTTCAGTTGAGGCAAAGCTTTTTTACCAAAAGGCTATCTGAGGGTTGTCAACGAGAAATCTCTATAGAAGTTGCACATTGCACCAATTAATGATGGAATGGTCTAGTGTGTAAGAGCGCTATGGGCTTCTACATTTTTGTGATTAGACAGTGACTTGGGGGCATGGCGGAATGGTAGACGCAACGGACTTATTTAATTGAGCACCTGAGCAGAAATGCCCAGCGTGAATGGAGTCAAATTCGGTGAACGCTTTAAAACTGCCAACGCCGAGCCAAACCGAACTAAGACACCGTTCGGGAGGTGTAGAGACTAGACGGCTCCTACCTGACTGACGCACTCATGACGTTAAAAGGTAAAGGCATAGTCCAGACTACAAACACACAGTTCCTGTGTGGTAGTGAAAACTATAGTGGTAAGAAAATCCGTTGACTGCAAGGTCGTGAGGGTTCAAGTCCCTCTGCCCCCATCTTTTAGTTAGGCAATATGCCACTTGGCGCTCTGAACGGTATTAATGTTTGGAGCGCTTCTTGTAAGGATTTATCGTTTCTGATACATTAAAGCTACGATCTAGATTTTTTTGCTAAAAGGATTTCTTAGATTCAATCGGTGCATCCTACAAACCCCTTAGCGAGTGCTGATTATAACTATCTGTAGGATGAACGTGAAAGTTTGATGAATGTCCGTAAAACCTGCGATTTCATCAGTATTATCACTCAAGGGCAACATTCCCTTTAAAAGCCACCCCGCTTTATCAATCTGGTGCTGATACACATGGACGGAACGCCCGATCGAGATCTCGGCAATCTTCAGTTAGAATCCGTTAACGTACAGACTATCTCAAACCGC
>JBBRMC010000444.1:0-3911 GCA_038231055.1 Leptolyngbyales cyanobacterium | reverse complement strand
TAATGCTGAGATGACCGTACATTGTTTGTGAAGTATAGGTTGTATGAATAGCTAACCCGATGCAATAAACGATCGGGCGTTCCTAGCATCTATTGCAGTAGTAGGGCGATCGTGCTTAAAGCCATCCCTAGACCCTAAAGTTCCCAAGGAATAATTTTTTGGCTCACTCAATGCCTATCTATGTTTACAACGCCTAGACTCTCAAGCTCATGCAAAAGTTGCTGAGTAGAGGTATGAGGATGGACTGAATAACTATTTCCCCATTTTCCGCTTCATCTGCTCAAGCTCCTCTTGGGCTTCCCAGCGCTTGAACTCTTGCTCAAGCGGGTCAGCCGAGCTGTGAATATAACTTGCGTTCTGATCCTGATTCCAGCCGTTGACTGCCCACCGGGTTTCTGTCTGAGCTGCACGAGCCGCTTGCGCTTCGGTGAGTTTGGTTTGCACTTCTTGGCGACGAGTCTGAATTTGCTGCTGCAACTCTTCAGTTTGCCTGAGACGCTGTTTGAAAATCTCCATCTGTCCCCATTTTTGGTTGCCCTCTCTCAAAAGCCCTGCCTCGTGAGCCTGTGCGGGTTCTGCAAGATCCATTCTCCCAGCAGATTTTGCCTTCTCAATGCGAATGTGCCAACGCTGAATTTCTTGAGCCGTTGCTAAGATTCCATCTTGGAGTTGCTGCTCTTTGAGCCGTAAGTCTGCCATCAGCCGCCGCGTTTCTTGCTCTTGTTCGCTCAACTTTTCATCTAGAGCCTGTAGCTCTAAATGGGGGTTATTCCGCAAAAACTCATCTAGTCGAGCTTCAAGAAACTGGCTCAAATCATCAAACAGACCCATAGTTATAACTCCTGCGTTCGTAAATCGTGAGTAGCGATCGAGGTCGATTCACTATCCACTATTCGCTATTCTAGAGTTTTTGACCTGCGGAGATCGTTCTAACTTCGCCATTGCGGCGCACAGTGACATATTGTTTAGACACTTCTACCAAGCTCCAACCACTTGACCCAATGCTTTCACCCACGTAATAGCGCTGAGTAATGCCGTTCACCTCAAATAAAGCCGCCGATCGAGAGGGATCAGATCCTTCCAGAACACCGACTAAGGTGCGCTGAGGGGCAACCGCTTCAGAGTTGGTTTGAGACGTTGCAGGAGCAGCCGGTTGCAGACTAGCAGGACGGTTTGCCGTCGGAGAGAGGCGTTCTAAAACACTGGCAAGCCGTCCCAAAATTTGGTTTAGCTCTCGGCGTGAAGGGTCAACCATCGCGGGCGCTTGCGGCACAGAAACGACGATCGGAGGTGTTTTTGGCAGGGTAAGGGTTGATCGCGACGGCGGTTGATTAGCAGGAACCGGAACCGTGGGCAACCCACTGTTGTAAGGAGCGGTGGGCAATCCTTCTGATTTTCCAGTCGTGGCTTTGCGATCGATAGCTTCGAGCGATCGCTGGACATACTCTGCAAACTGGGGATTTGTATCCACCTGTGGAGCTTGCGCCACTGTAGTCGGAGCACCCGCGTCTGGCTGTTGAATCAGAGCGACGATCAAGCGACTCGCAACACCACTGGTAATTGACCAGACCGCTAACGCTGCCACAGCAGAGGTGCAGCCCATCACTATCAAAAATCGGGTGAACCCACTCAGGCGTTGGGCGGGTGGCTGGGGTCGAGCCAGTTCACCAAGGTCTTGTAGAGTCAGATCATCGCTTTTGGGATCAACTTGCCCTTGGGGACGCGAAAGCAACCCAGAAGATAAAGGCGGTGGGGCAAGATTAAGCTTGGGTCTAGGAGCGGGGGCTTCAACTCGCACCGGATCAGAGGGGGGAACGGCACCATCAAGTAAGCTCTCGACATCGCTAAACAGGTCATTCATCAAGCGATCGGCGTAAGACTCGACCCGAAATGGCTCAGGTAGGGCATCGGCTTCTTGCCAAGGTGAACGATCGTCGCTGTCCTGCGAAGGATCAAGGAGAGGTTTGGAATTAGTGACGGGTTGAGTCATAGCTTTCTTGCTGATGTCGATCAAAACAGACGATTGACTGTAAATGCACCCTTATAAATAGCCAGTGAAGGTGAGGCTGATCTTGATGACCTGTAATCAACGTTTGAAGAGACTTTCTCTAACAACGATTACTGAGAGAGAATATCCCAAACGCAAAGTTTAATCTAAATTCTGTACAAATTTGTACACAGTTTAATATCCGTCTGAGAATTATACTCACTCAAACGGTTTGCGATGACATTTAAGCAAAATTCTTGCTTACATCTGCCAAAAGTAGTAGGGCTATAAGCCCGAATCTAAGGGAGTAGCGTGGCAGAGAATCTCGATCGCTTGGTCAGCAGTAATGAGTCGTTTTAACACAACCTGTCCGATCACAGGGTTGCTCAGGGTGGCAACGATCGCGGGGCTGGGTTTGACTTCAACCATCAATACGGCATCTTCGACGCGATAGAGCCACAGCTTTTCGTCATTTTCCCAAATGCAGAGTGTAGTTTGCTCGATATCTGGTTTACGTCTCCAGGCAATCTCGTTCCACAATCCGCCGAGTTCCCAGATGCGACCGACAAACCAGCCATCAGATAGGAAAAAATACTTCATCCTTGTTTTCGATCGGCTCAGATTTGCTGTTTACAATAGCGCAGTTTGATGGATTCTCTAGAAAATTCTGTAGAATCTCTCAAGAAGTGCGCTGCATTAGAGCATTTCTGAAGGGTCGATGAAGGAATTTTGCTCGTCGGGAAACTCACGAAAACAGGGAGGGAAGTCAAATTGGACAACGATCACCTTGGAATTCAGAAGGATCTAAGCGAACGAGTACTCCTCTTGCACAATTTCCTTAGGGAAAAAGGAGACTGTAGCGAGCTTTGACTTGTTGAATGATGGCAGGAGAGATGGCTGTGATGTAATCAAGATTGCGGACGCGCCAGTCGATCGTGCGGAGTTGGTTACTGAGGACTACTCCCTGAATCAAGCAGTCTGAAGGCAGAGGGACTTCAAAGCGGTAGCCTTTGATTTGGCTGGTTATGGGAACGATGATGGCGAGAGAGGTTTTGAGGTGATATTGAGCGGGGGTAAGAATGAGGACAGGGCGGCGTTTTTGTTGTTCGCGTCCGAGGGTGGGATCTAGGTCTGCCCAAGTGATGTCGCCGCGATCGGGGATGTAATTGCGCTCTACCACTGTTCGTTTCCAACGGGGTTGCCCCAGTCAACTTCGCTGTGGATGGTTTCAGGAGTGATTCCTTCCAGCAGTTCATCTAAGGTGGATTCGGGATGCGTTTGGGGCTTGAGGAGGATGTTGCCGTCAACGATCTCGAATTGGAGTTCGGTACCGGGAGTAATGTTAAGGGCGTTAGCGATAGTCCAAGGAATGCTGAGGGTAAGGTTTCCGGTAGGGGTTTGGATGAGGGTGCTGGTGGTGAAGTCTGACATAAGTTCTGAATAGAATCATGGTGTATCTATTGTAGGCAAGCAGCACCAGGCAACATTGCTTCAGTGTGGAAATCGCAATAGCGAGTATCTGCCTCATTGGGAGTGGGTCGGAGGGCAGTTTACTTACTCGGCGATCGCTTCAAATTCTTCTCTCTTCTTCCGCTTTCTTCAAGCCCCCTCGAATCAACCTTTGAGCGGTTTTTCCTTCCGATCGCTCTTCCACTCTTGCCAGTTTCTTAAGCTTTTCGCTCTCGCCCTTCGGCAACAGAATATTTAAGCGTCGAGAAGATTCCTTTAGGTTTTGTGGGGCATTTTGGTTCATTTTTAAGGAATTTTGGCGTTGCTGAATCGATCTATAAAGCACAGATTTTACCCTCACCCTAGTGCAGGCTGGCGGAAATAACTGAGCAGGTCATCGCAGGGCAGGGCATTAAGGGATAAAGTGAACAAGCAACAAGCCATTCTTTTCCCTGATTCGCCCTGATGCCAACTC
>JBBRMC010000443.1:0-3917 GCA_038231055.1 Leptolyngbyales cyanobacterium | reverse complement strand
TCCGCCTTCGATCGACGTAATTTCATAGACATCATTGAGTTGCAGCAGCTTAAGATTGATCTGCTCTGCAAACGCTGGACGAGATAGAGCGATCGTGGCGATCGCTAATATCCATTGCCATGCCTGCCGTTTGTATTTCATCTTATCTGCGTCTCAAAAAGGTGATTAATGCTTCACTAACTTTCTCATGCCAATCTTCTTGGGGATAGTGCCCAACTTCTTCGAGGGCGACAAACTCGCCAGTTTTGTGAGCTTGAGCGATCGCTTGCACAGGCTCGATCGACAGCCAGGGGTCACGAATTCCCCATGCCATCATCAGGGGCTGCTCCCATTGATTGAGTCCGGTTTCAATCTCTGCCGTCGTTTGCGAAAGCTGCAAATTTTGCAAGATTGCCATCAACGCCCGTCCTGCATCAGAACTCTTAATCCAGGGACGGCGATAGATATCCATATCCAGATCGTCGATGCGATAACCGCCAGCCCCTTCGAGAATGCGATCGACCAGCAACGGATTTTGAGTCAACATATCCCCCACTAACGGAATACTCATTTGCTTGAGCTTCCAGGGAAGTTTGACGGTTTGGCTAATCGGCGCGTTGAGAATTGCCAACCGATCGACCTTTTGAGGATGACGCAGCGCATATTGAATGCCCACAGACCCCAAAAACCCTTGAGCAACGAGAGAAAACTTCTCCAGTTCGATCGTGTTAATGAATTCGTCTAGAGCTTTGAGCAAGACTTCTGGCGTGTAGGCAAAGTCGCGGCGATCGGGCTTGTCTGAATAGCCGCAGCCAATCCAATCGGGCGCAATCGTCCGAAATCCCTGGTCTGCCAATGCGGGAATGACCTTTCGCCAGCTATAGCTTTGAGAGATTAACCCATGCAAGAGCAAAACAGGTGAACGATCGTCTCGCCCGATCGGTTCGGCTTCTCGATAGAACCAACCCAGAGACCCCACTTCTACCCAGTTTTCACCCGTTGACATGGTAATTCAACCTTTTTTGTCGTGGTTTGAGCTTACCGTTTGGCGAGATCGGGGGCAAGGGGTTGAGATCTTCGATCTCAACCCGGTAATCATTGAGATTGCACCTCATTTGTTACTTCGGTTCAGCCGGCTTGTGCCCCCTAAATCCCCCGTTCCGAGGGACTTTGAGCGAGATAGACTTGTAGAGTTAAAATCATGTCTCCCATTCAAAGTCCCCCAAATTGGGGGATTTAGGGGGCGAAAAAGTTACGCAATGATAGCTCAATCGTTGCCAGGTTAATAACTACGAATTAACGAGTTGCTCGATCGCTTCCACACTCGTCGGCAACGCGGCTGTCAGGACTTCTGATCCGGTGTCTGTCACCAACACATCATCCTCAATCCGAATGCCGCGCACATCGCCAAACTCGGCTAATCGATCCCAATTGACGACATCGCGATAGGTCTCGCGTCGGTCTGGATCGTGCAGAATTGCGGGAACTTGATAGAAACCAGGCTCGATCGTGACGACCATGCCCGATCGTAACGGACGATCGAGCCGCAAATAACCTAATCCAAATCGCTGACTGCGAGTTCTGCCCGATTCATAGCCCGCCAGGTCGCCCAAATCTTCCATATCGTGAACATCTAAGCCCAAAATATGCCCGACTCCGTGAGGGAAGAAGAGCGCATGAGCATCCATCTCAACGAGATCAGCGGGTTGACCGCGCAGAATGCCTAAATCGACGAGACCCTCAGCGATCGTATGCCCTGCTAATAGGTGAATATCTCGATACTCCACACCGGGATGAATGGCAGCAATGCAGGCATCGTGAGCCGCGAGAACGACCTGATATAAGTCGCGTTGCGTTGGAGAGAATTTGCCAGAGGTTGCCCAGGTGCGAGTCACATCTGATGCCCAGCCTGCCGACGTTTCAGCCCCGACATCTGCCAACAATAAATCCGTGGGTCGCACCGGATGATGATAGCGATCGTTGTGCAACACTTCACCATGAACGGTGACGATGCTCCCATAGGCACAAGTCATGTCATTCGCTATGATCACCTGCTCCATTGCTGCCCGAATGCTTGACTCAAGGGTGGCGTTTAACGTCGCAGACATCCCAGCTTTGTGAGCGTTGACTGTGACGGCAACCGCTTTCCGAATCTCTTCAAGCGCTGCCTCATCCTGGATTAGACGTAACGTGACGATCGCCTTAGCCAGTGCTAAATCAATCCCTTGCGGACAGTCTGAAAGAGCACGATCGAGCACCTGAGCCTGCTTTGATCGAGTTTGACTATCTTGAACGGCAACTGTTGCAGCATCGGCGGCACGATCGACGAGAGCCGATAACGGATAGGCAGCATCGGCACCGATTTCAGCCGCGATTTCGTCTCGTGTGGGTGAAGCCCCATGCCAAAGCGCACTCGCCGGACTTGACTCATCCACAAACAACGTCAACGTTCCTGACTCTAATCGGATGGCTGCGTGCTCGATCGACAACCCCGCAAAATAGAGAAAGTGACTACTCGCCCGAAACGGAAACACATTTGCCGCAAAGTTTCGCGGAGACCTGCTTCCAGACCAAAGAACGATCGGAACCTCGATCAGATCGGCAAGCTTTTGACGACGGAGTTTGAGCGTTTCGATGAAAGAGAGCATAAGCGCAATCGAGAAGATGACTTCCTAGTGATAGCAAATTGACCCCGACTGCGACTGTAGAGATTGCCCGTTAAATAGCTTGTGCTGAGGAGGCATTGGCAGAAGCACCATTGGAGGCAACGATCGTAGGAATAAGCAAAGCAGGAGTCTCTTGCAAATATTCAAGATTGTTTCGCCTTCGCTGCCGATCGCGATCGCCGTTGGGTTATCCTTCCTGACGAAACTGCTGTTCGATGAGAACCTGTCGCCCAAATTGCCGAACTTACTTTCACTACAATTTCCAGAAAGTAAGCACGATCAAAATTGTGGGCTGAAGGATTTTCCTGATGAAGCACTTTCGGAATACGCTCGCGATCGCGATGATTGCTACGGCTTCCCTTAACCCTTTTGTTGCCCAACCCCTCGCGCACTGATCTTCTGCGCCTGCACAAGCTGCGATCGAGCCACCTCTAACTGAACACTCGGATCAGTCACCACCCAACTAGACCCCTTTTGCTGCCTCGTTTCATAGTGCAGGTGAGGTCCAGTTGATAGCCCTGTGCTGCCGACGCGACCAATAATCGTTCCGGGTTTAACCTGTTCGCCGGGGCGCACAAACATCTGCGACATATGAGCATAGAGCGTATCTTGCTTGCCCTTAGAGTGTTGAAGAACCACCGCTAACCCATAACCGCCCATACGATCGGCAACGGCAACCCGTCCCTCGCGAGTAGCTAAGATAGGAGTTCCTTGAGCGGCACCCAGATCCACGCCCGCATGAAATCGGCGATCGCCCTTAACCGGATGCACCCGCCACCCAAACCCAGACGTAACAGGCGCAGGGACAGGCAACGGATACACCACTTGTTCGCCCGTCAAGTTATTTGGAATCGGCACGGTGCCTTTATATGCCTGCAACGAACCCGTTGGATTAGTGGTGCTGTAACTTTGATTAGCTCCTTGCACTCCCGATGAGTCACTGCTGGCTATACTCGTTGCTATTACTTGGCGATTAATAACGGGTTGAGTTAAGCGCTGAATCGCGATCGGCACCGAGTTTGAGCGGCTCACCGTTGGGCTAATAGAAAGAGGAGGTAGCTTCGGCACCGATCGCAACAGGGTTTGCTGACGCTGAGCGAGTTGACGCTGATTAAGCGCAATTCTGACGGGTTCGGTAGCCTGAGTAACGCCCACTTTATGGCTCTTGGCTTCTAGAGCATTGATCGTGTTTAAGATATCTATCCGTGCTGTTGTAGAAAGGGTTGGCTCTTGCAATAGTTTACGTGCCTGGTCAAACTTTCCTTGACTGAC
>JBBRMC010000442.1:0-3926 GCA_038231055.1 Leptolyngbyales cyanobacterium | reverse complement strand
TGAGGTTCCTTTGACGTGCCGATTTTGCAGCCTATGAGTTCTCTAAGTCAGCTTTTGCAGGCGCTACTCACCGAACCCACGTCTGAAAAAGTCGCTTCATCTTTAGCAGCGTTAACGTTAGCTGAGCGCTCACGTGCCCAAGCCTTTAACAGTACATCTGCAACGATTCACCAGGCTATTGACCTTAGAATTCGATTATTTAGAGAGATTCATCCTGATTTTGTTAAACTTTGTCAGCGCCTTAAGCTTGAAACCACTCTTGATGAAACTCTGTGGGATGTGTGGTTGCCATTAGCGATGCAAATTGCCGATCGCCGTGAGCAACAATCCCATCCCTTTATTCAAGGCTTTTTAGGCGGACAGGGCACCGGAAAAACGACGCTAACAGCCGTTTTAACCCTCATTTTGAGTCACTTGGGCTATCGGACAATCAGCTTATCTTTAGATGATTTGTATCTGACCTATGCCGATCGACAACTCCTACAGTCCCAAGATCCGCGATTGGCTCGTCGCGGTCCTCCTGGAACTCATGACCTTAAGCTTGGACTCCATGTTCTAACTCAACTCAAGCAAGGCAACCAAACGGTAGACATTCCCCGCTTTGATAAATCTCAGTGGAATGGAGCAGGCGATCGCGCTCAGCCAGAAACAGTTTCCAAAGTCGATATCGTCTTGTTTGAAGGTTGGTTTGTGGGCGTGCGTCCGATTAATCCTGCTTTATTTAAGACGGCACCTGCGCCAATTTTGACAGATCTCGATCGAGCCTTTGCTTGTGATATGAATGCCCGATTACACGACTACCTACCTCTATGGCAGCAAATAGACAGTCTCGTTGTGCTGTATGTCCCTGATTATCGACTGAGTAAGCAGTGGCGTAAACACGCTGAGCATCAAATGATTGCCCTGGGCAAACCGGGCATGACGGATTTAGAAATCGATGAGTTTGTGGATTATTTTTGGCGATCGCTGCATCCCGAATTATTCATCAAGCCCCTGGTTCAGACCTGCGATCTGGTGATTGAGATTAATGCAGATCATTCTCTTGGAGCCGTCTATCGGGGCGTTTGAGGAGTATTTTGAATGCGCCACGTCAGCCCTAATCCGATCAAGATAGGAACGATCGCTAAGCCATTTCTCAACCCAGGCTCGATGTCTAAGCTAGAGAACGCATTGAAATATGCCATACCCAACACCGCAAACCAAAAAATCAAAGTAGCCCGCTTTTGACGCTTAGAAGACATAAGTAGACAGAATCAGTAATCACGCATTTAGAGTGCCACGAAACCTTAAGATAATCCTAAAGTGTCACCGGATCAGCGATCGTGAAAGCAATCTCCCTCCTTGGTTCAACTGGCTCAATTGGGACTCAAACTCTCGATATTGTGGCTCAGTATCCCCACCAGTTTCGGATCGTCGGCATGGCAGCAGGACGCAATGTTAGCCTGTTTGCCCAGCAAATTCGTCAGTTTCGTCCTGAGATTGTTGCCATTTGTGATGAAGACAAACTCCCCGACTTGAAGGCAGCGATCGCTGACCTCGACCCGCAGCCCATCATCTTAGCCGGAAGTGCGGGAGTCGTTGAAGTTGCCCGATATGGTGATGCTGAAGCTGTCGTCACGGGCATTGTCGGATGTGCAGGATTGTTGCCCACGATCGCGGCGATCGAGGCAGGTAAAGATATCGCCCTAGCCAACAAAGAGACTCTAATCGCTGGCGGTCCCGTTGTTCTGCCGCTTGTGGAAAAGCATGGCGTAAAGCTCCTTCCTGCCGATTCAGAACACTCGGCGATTTTTCAATGTTTACAAGGAGTGCCCAAGGGCGGACTGAGAAAAATTTTATTAACCGCATCGGGAGGAGCGTTTAGAGACTGGGGCGTTGAAAAGCTTGCTGATGTTACCGTTGCTGATGCGCTCAAACATCCGAATTGGTCAATGGGACGAAAGATTACCGTAGACTCTGCAACGCTGATGAATAAAGGGCTAGAAGTGATCGAAGCCCATTACTTATTTGGGGTAGGCTATGACGACATTGAGATTGTGATTCATCCCCAAAGCATTATTCACTCTTTGATTGAGTTACAAGATACGTCGGTGCTAGCTCAGTTGGGTTGGGCAGATATGCGGTTGCCGTTGCTCTATGCCTTGTCTTACCCCGATCGCCTCCCGACCAATTGGGAGCGGCTAAACCTCGTCAAAGCGGGCAATCTCACGTTTAGAGACCCCGACCACGAGAAATATCCCTGTATGGGGCTTGCCTACGCCGCAGGTCGCGCTGGAGGCTGTTTGCCTGCCGTTCTAAATGCTGCAAATGAACAGGCGGTTGCCCTATTTCTAGATGAGAAAATCCGCTTCCTAGACATTCCTCGTCTAATTGAGCAGACCTGCGATCGCTATCAGTCTCAAAACCGAGCAACTCCCAGCTTAGAAGATATCTTGGCGGCAGATAAGTGGGCAAGACAGGATCTATTGACCGCTAGCCAGGAGAGCAGCGACCACAATTATTTTTTGGTGAAATAGAGCCAGAATCTCCCTGTCGAAATGCAGCGTTTCTCAATCAAATTTAACAAGGGAGTCTAGCCCTAGATATTCCGATGAGGAAGCTATAAAATCTTGACAAAGTAACGCTTTCTTTTCCCAAATTTAAATAAATCAATGCCATACTAATTGGCTGATTGGTGATCTAAACATCACTCTTTAGGTAGGTGTCAGGTGACTGAATAACCGCCTCAATCTCACGCAGAGTTAGCCGTGATTCCTGCGTAAGCTTCCAATCAGCCGTTTAGTTGCCGTATTGACATGAACGATCGCTCCCACGAAGACATCCACACCCCCGGTTTTCCTCTTTGGGCTTATCTCAATCAGCCGCTTTTTCATCCTGCTCAGCCGTTCTTTATGCGACCTAAGCGATTTTGGCGCTATCACAATATTCAGCAGCTAGAGCATTGTTGGATACGATCGGAGTTGCACCTGCTTGAACATTGTTGGAGACAGGACTTGAACTCAGAAGAATAACAGAAAACAAATTTTGGGTTTTGGATGAGTCATCTGACTGAGAACTCAGACACTCAAAAATCCAAAACCCATTCGTTCTTTAATTTTGCCGCCAGCGCTTTGCAAACTCGTCGATCACCTCTTGGGGAATCTGTCCTTGAAGCCAGGTGAGTGCCTGATCTTGGTGAGGCAGCGATCGATAGCTTTTAGCAACATTCACCAAGCTGATGCCCACGGGTGCAGGGGTGGGTGCCGGGGTAGGAGTAGGCTTTGGAGTAGGCATAGGGCTTGGGGTAGGGGTGGGCTGAGGCGATTGCAGTGCTGCCCAAGTTGCGGCTGCGACAATGCCATCAGGGGTGAGGCTTTTTGCTTGTTGAAAGCCAACGACCGCAGATTTTGTTCGAGTGCCAAAGGCACCGTCTGGCGTACCGGGATCGAACCCATTCACTTTCACTAATTGCTGCAATTCCAGCACCACTTGCCCTCTAGACCCAACCCGAAGCGGTACTTTTCCCTTCAACAGCTTTTGCAAATCGTCTAAGGTGCCATTGAATTGGTTGAGATCGACATTGCCCTGAATACCCTGTGCTTTCCCAGATTCCGAGTACTGATGGAACGTCCAAGTTCGCCATGCACTAGGGACAAAGGGTGTACGTGTCTCAAAGTTAGCGATCCAAAGGGGGTAGCTAGAAAATTGAGTGGGGTTGCCGAGCTTATCTTCCCAAAAGACCGGATAGGTATAGACGATCGGCTTACGTCCAGTGGCAGATTCGACTACTGATATCCACTTGAGAGCGTTGTTGATCACCGTTTTGGGATCTAAGCCATCTAGAATTTCTAAGTCTAAAACGGGTGCTAAATCAGACGGTTCTAAGCTATTTTTGACCAACTGCAAAAAGTTGTTTGCTTGCACAGTGGGGTCTTTGCCGGCTCGGA
>JBBRMC010000441.1:0-3931 GCA_038231055.1 Leptolyngbyales cyanobacterium | reverse complement strand
GAAACCGGAAAACACGCCTTTGAGCGAGGCGAATACCGTAAATCGGTGCAGTATCTAGAACGCGCCAGTGCCCTAGCCGACTCAGGGTCACGTTTTGGTGGCGAAGTGCAAATCTGGCTCGTCACTGCTTATGAAGCGGCTGGGCAAAGATCGGATGCGATCGCTCTCTGTCAAAAAATTAGTCGCCACCCCGATATCAAGACTCGCCAGCAGGGAAAGCGTTTGCTCTACATTCTTGAAGCCCCTAAGCTGCAAACCCGCCCCGAATGGCTGACCGAGATTCCTGATTTGTCAAAACTATCTGACAGCGAGGCAAAAGACAATCGCGGCGTGTCTAAATTCGGCACTGCCACTCCCCCGAAGCTGACTCAAACCCCTCGTCCTGCCATCCCGGAGCCTGTGGATTTGAGTCAAGTCAATACACAAGACAATCTGTTTATTTGGGTCGCGCTGATTGCAGTAGGGCTAATTGTAGGCGGTTTGGCTTGGCTGAGTTAGCTTCTAAATGACCGTCCGTTACATCCGTTAACTCCTGATTTCCCTAAAGTAGTGTTAGATGTTAGTGGACTCATGACCCCTGCTCACTATGCCCTATAGAACTGCAACCCTCTTCTCAACCGATGTGCCTCCACTCGATCGCCATCCCGTCATTCGGTTTTTGCGACGATCGCGGATGATTTGGGTGATGTTACTTGCTAGCTTAGTGCTGTCAGGCTGCGTCCAGTCTGACGTGGGCATCATGGTTGAGAGTCCCAATCGAGGCACGATCGTGCAGCATATTCGTCTAGATGAGCGGCTGACCAGTGTGAATAGTGGCACGGCTCAAAAGTGGTTAGATGGCATCGAAAAACGAGTTCGTAGAATTCAGGGAAAAACTCGTCATCTCTCGAATCAGGAGATTTTAATTACGATCCCGTTTGGCAGTGGCAGAGAATTAGAGACGCGATTTAATGAATTTTTTAGCCCAACTATTGATTCCAAAGTTCGTTCTAATCGTAGAGAGTTCGATTTACCTAAGCTAGATTCCCACCTTAAAGTTCAGGAGGGCAACTTCATTCTGCTGCAACGTCAGCGCTTGATCTATGACCTAGACCTACGATCGCTCGGTATTCTTGCCCCAGACGGCAGTTTAATCGCAAGTCCGGGTTCGCTACTTGAGCTAGAGTTTGAGTTAACCACACCCTGGGGTGCTCGAAGCATCACTAAAAACGGCACTGGGATCGCTGCCCGTCGAGACGGCAAACACCTGATTTGGACATTGCAACCAGGGCAAAGTAATCATTTAGAAGCCGCCTTCTGGCTCCCCAATCCTTTAGGAATTGGGACAGTGGCGATCGTCGCGATCGTGGCAGGTGGAATTTATCTTAGACGCATTTTGCCGACTCCAACAACTGCGCCGCCTCTAGCCCCTAACTCATAACTACCGGATGTCTCGCCGCTCAACCGACCTGCAAAAATTAATCGTATTGGGTCTCAGTGGACCCGTTATCGCCCTCAATGTTTGGCTAGTGACGTTGGTGTTGCGCTATTTTGAGCATCTTGTGACTGTGCTGGCAGTGTCGGCAATTTTGGCGTTTTTGCTCAACTACCCCGTCGAGTTTTTTGAACGCGCTCGAATCAGACGCGCTGGGGCAGTGGTGATTGTGCTGCTGGTCGCTGTAACCACGCTGGTGATTTTAGGAGTCATACTGTTGCCAGTCTTAGTCGCTCAGACCACCCAGTTGCTTGAAAAAATTCCGGGGTGGCTAGAGGCGAGTCGGCAGAATCTAGACTTCTGGGATGCTTGGGCAAGAACGCGAAGCTTTCCGATCGACCTCAAAAGTTTTGGTGGTCGAGTCAGCACCCAAATTGAAAACCAGATTCAAGAAGTCGCCACCCAAGCCCTCGGATTTGCTCTGGGAACCGTTTCTGGCTTGATCGACAGCATCTTAGTCATTGTCTTAGCATCTTATATGCTGCTTTATGGGGGGAGACTCTGGCAGGGACTCATCAATCTACTGCCGCTTAAATTTGGCATTCCGATTAGTGAGTCGCTGCGGAAAAACTTTCACAATTTTTTTCTGAGCCAAGTGCTGCTGGCGCTGTTTATGGCAGGCGGACTGATTCCGGTTTTTCTGGCGCTTAAAGTGCCCTTCGCGCTTCTGTTTGCCCTGATCATCGGCATCGCAGAACTAATTCCCTTCATCGGAGCAGCGTTGGGAATCGGGCTGGTCACGGTTCTAGTCATGTTTCAGAGTGTCTGGCTGGCGTTTCTATTCGCGATCGCTGCCGTCATTTTGCAGCAAATCCGCGATAAT
Source organism: Leptolyngbyales cyanobacterium (assembly GCA_038231055.1). Classification (GTDB taxonomy): domain Bacteria; phylum Cyanobacteriota; class Cyanobacteriia; order Leptolyngbyales; family Leptolyngbyaceae; genus Phormidesmis_A. Next base: position 1,634 of record JBBRMC010000441.1, on the reverse strand, counting down.
GTGCTGGCTCCTAAAATGATGGGTGAATTCACCGGGCTAAACCCACTTTGGATTTTCATCGCCCTGCTGATGGGGCTGCAAATCGGTGGTTTCTTAGGGGTCGTCGTGGCTGTCCCGATCGCAGGCACCATCAAAGGCACGATCGATGCATTGCGTGGTGTAGCGCCGAGTCAGGTGATTGTGACAGAGGTCGTTTACAAAGACTATCCTCCGATCGAGTGACAGAGTGCTAAACTCGATGCCAGTTTCTGACCTGTCAGAAGCTTTTCTATTAAAGATGTTGAACCACTAGCTGCGTGATTGGAGAGAACCCAAGATGCGACAAGTTAATTTCTTGATCATTTTCGTGATTTGTTTGGCACTTGTTTTGTTTGGCATTGAAAACACCGAGCCAGCCGTCATTCGAGTCATCGAAGGCGTGCAGGTGCAGGCACCGCTCTCGATCGAGCTAATCTTGGCGATGGGAATCGGGGCGGTATTGGCGTGGGTGTTTAGCGTGTGGAGCCAGATCCAGCGCATGGTTGGGACGAACAAAGAACTCCAGGTTCGCGAAGAGCGCATCGATGAGCTTGAGCAAGATGTCGAACGCTACAAAGCAGAAATTCAGGAACAGCAGCGATTATTGCCTCAAGGCATGACGCAAGACGCTGAATCAACTGAGGTGTTTGCTCAATAAAGAATCGTGAATTCAATCCGCGACTTGACAAATCCTGAGAGTCTTTGGAGTCTGCTGGTTCCTTTGCTGCTGCTAGGGTTGATTTTTCTAGCAGCCGTCTATTTTGTGCGAATCAAAATTAAGTAGTCGATTCTGCAAGATCGTGTCACCATAGAGCATTCACCCCTCCCCTTGCCTCCATGACCCTTTCTTTAGCACAGGACGCGATCGCGCTCTTGATTGACCTGGCAGAACGCGGAGAAATCGATCCCTGGGATGTCAAGGTGATTGATGTGATCGATCGTTTTTTGAGCGAGTTAGCCCCTGTCGCCACGAGCGGACGTGAGCACTATGAATCTAATCTGTCACAGTCAGGGCAGGCATTTTTATATGCGTCGATGCTGCTGTTGCTCAAAGCTGATAGCTTGACTCAGCCAGAGGCGATCGCTGCCGATCCCGATGAGTTTGAAGGGGAAGAATTTCTCAGTGAGGCAGACTTCGGCGGGGCAGGGTTGCCTCCCAATCTAGAGCGTCAGCTTCGACGCAGAGCAGTGGCACGACCTCCCCAAAAGCGGCGAGTCACTCTCAAAGAGCTAATCGACCAACTCCAACTGATTGCCACGACTCTAGAAGACCAAACTCCTCGTGCCCGCTTGCGTCGCTCAAAGCCTCAGTCTCGCGCTCAGGCAGTCCGAACGATCGCCGAACTCGCTCACCAAGAAAACCTTTCAGAAATGGCGGTGGCGATCGAGCAATTCTTTCACGACCATTGGACAGAAGTGGCTCAAGACAAAGAGTGGATCGACTTTGATCTCGTCCTAGAGTTTTGGGTCGCCTTAAAGGATCAAAGACCTCAAGACGGCGCAAATCTGCACGACTCTCACCCCAACCACGAGCGAGTCGGCGTATTTTGGGCGCTATTGCTGCTGTCAGCTCAAAATAAAGTCGAGTTATCGCAAGAAGAGTTTTACCAGGATTT
>JBBRMC010000440.1:0-3936 GCA_038231055.1 Leptolyngbyales cyanobacterium | reverse complement strand
GTCGTGCCCTGACCGCGCATCTGCTGGAGCGCTTTATTATGGAGTTAGACCTGGAGCCGACTGCCATTAAATCTCATCCCAACTATCCAACCCTACTGTCCTACGGCGCTATCGCTGCCTAAAATTGTCCGGAGCATTGTTTCACACTACACCTATCTTGATAAATCTAGATAATCAAGTTAATACTGGAAAGCCTAAAAGCTCCGCACAGCAAGCTTCACGGTCATTCGATCAAACAGAGGCAAGATGAGTTGTGAGAGACGCAGCTTCCTAACATAAAGAGCTGAATGAATTAACCCTTTAACCCTTTAACCCTTTAACTCTTTAATTGTTAATCGGTTTCACGGTTATATCGTTAAACTATCAGCAAAACTATTGAGGAAAAGGAATGTCAGTAATTTCTTTTGTAAATCAGAAGGGAGGTTGCGGCAAATCATCCTTGTCCTGTCATCTGGCTTGGTGGCTAGCAAACCAGGGCAGCGCTGGCAGCCAGAAAAGAACGAGGCGACGCGCCTAATGGTGAAGCGGGTAGAGCCGCTCATCTCCAGAAAACCTACCAGGCAACGGAATCAGCATTGCAACTAGCGCTATCGATGAGGGAACTAGGGCACGGATACCACACGATCGCTAAAAGTTTGAACGAGGCAGGTCACACCACATCGAAGGGCGGTCAATGGTACGCTGCAAACATCAGGCAACGATTGATGCAGCTAACCAAGGTTGACGAACGTTAACTCAAACCACACAAAAAACACCCCTAACCCGATCGGCTAGAGGTGCTTTATTTTGGCGGTTCAAGGTTTTTTCTCACCTTATAAAGCGCTCGTTTCCTAAATGGCGTTCCCGGTCGAGTAGAGAGGACTCCTGCCAATGTTTAGGCTTGCTTTGTATTCCCCGTTGCTCTCACCTTTCGGAACGTGAGAGTGTCACAAGATTCAGCCCTACATCCGTGTCAAAGGCAGGTGCACAGCCTCAAGTCGGTTCGCTGTTCCACTACTCCCCAGACCCCGGATTCTAATCTCAGTTGCCGGAGTTGCCATGTTTAACACTGTGAAACATCTGTTAAACAGACTAGCAGGTTGGCGATCGTGACTTTGATTTCACCTGAACCTAAGTGGTAGTTCTCCCGCCGCGCCCCGGTCATTGCAATCGGAGGCTTCACCGTCGTCTGGAGCGCAACAAGTGGTAGGACTAGAATTAAAATGCCCAGCATTACGGGCGTTCGTAATGCAGCAAAGCGCTCGCTAACCCTTGACCGGAACAGCGATCGCTTTTGATTTTGGGCACGTTGAGTCAAACGTTTCTGGTCAGAACTGATGAAAAATAATGCAACTCTCTGGGTAGGAATAGGAACCGCCGTGTTTGTCGTGCTGGTTTGGGTAGGACTAGATCGCTTAGGTCGATCGCTTCCAGACAGCCCCGCCGTCGCCAGCAGTCCTTCGTCATCCACGCCAGCCGCCACGCCTGATGCCAAGTGCGAATCGTCAGCAGGTAACATTTGGTCAGGCGTGAACGTGTATTCAGATAGTCGATGCAGTAATTTAGCTGGGTTCATCATGTCTGCTAAAAATGACGCGCAATCAATCAAAGTTTCGATCGATAGTGGCGGCGAAGCTTGGTACAGCCGAGACGATGTTAAGCGGCTCTATGTGAAATCTGACGATGCAGAGATCGCCCGGAAACGATTGATTATGGAGAACTGACCACTACGAAATGCCCAATAAATGAAGCCCCGCTAAATCAACTCTGGCAGGGCTTTTGTTTGCAAATTGTGGGACTACTTTTTCTGTGTGGTCGTCGCGTAAAAGGGTTGTTATGCGACGTTCTAGGGCTTAATCGCTACGAGGGTAATCTTGCCTCTGGGTAAGGTAAGGTCTTCGTCAATACAACCGGGCGCTCAGCAGTAGTAGGCAAAAGATAAATTGAAACACGAATCTCACAATCCTTCGCAACATCTGGTCTTTCTGCCGTTGCTTCCAGAAAAATTCTACCGGGATCATCAACTATAATTTCGTGCGCTGTGCTTTGAATAGTTAAAGATCCAGGCTTACTAGCCGTTTCATATGAACGAAGCTCTCCTCGAGCAGGGCTTAATCTAAGCCAATAAGCCTCTATTGATGGGATTCCAGCGATCTCAAACTCTACTCGGCAGCGATGAAATGGTATGACTATACGATTCCTACTTTTAGGAACGATGTACAACTCTGAAGTGAGATGCAACATATCAAAATGAGGGTTTCCTGTAGAACCTTTCCCTTCAATGATGGCGCTTAACTGGATGTCAAGAATTTCAAATTCCGGCAACAGTTCAAGTGGCGCGAGTAATCGAATAAGGTCAGAACGACGTGCCGACCTTACTGACGTATTTTCACGCCAAGGAACTTCTAGTTCAACAGCTCCCCCTTCTTTTGATCCGAAAGCTGGATTCTTGATGACGAACGGAGCGCGGTCAGTCTCAAATAGCAAAGCTACAACTGTTACTCCATCAACAGGGATGTTCAAAGGGGTCATTCTGGGAGCTAGATCATTAAAACAAGACTCTACAGCAGGGTACCAACTAGCAAGATCAGCAAGACTAGCTCCAATAACCCCTTGTTTCTCGTCAACGCCTATTAACCAAAGAATATTCTCCCCTCGTGCAGCATTAGCATGACCTGCAATCCGACGAGCAGCCTTGTCTTTATCTATCCAGTCTCGCTTTAACTCAACTAAAAAATCTTCGTTAGGCTGCCCTTTTTTAACAATATCGATAATTCTCAATGCCCAGATTTCAATTTGCGTCGAATTCATGTCAAGTTAAATAATTCAGGGAGACGTGGTCAGATATTAGCCTTGTACGTTGTGGCTTTGATGGTGAGGCGATTCGCTGGATGAAATACGTCACAGTATCACCCATCAATTTGCGAATAGCGACGGTGTGAGTCAGCGGATCTTGAACACTCTTTATGATGTCGGTCGGTTGGCTAAAGCTCAGAAGTCAGGGACTTAATTGCCGAAAGACTTCATTTTTGCATCGAACCGCCTAGCTAACCAGTCGCGACACGTCCTAGTTTGTTTTACCTAAACACGTCTGGACTGAGAACATGTTCAATGTAGAACTTCAACTGTTCTATGTTGTCGTGTCGAAACAGCATGTATTCATCATTTTCTTTTGGAATGTAAGCAAAGTAGCTTCCTTCTTTTTCATAAAGAAGACCTTCGTAAGTTGTTTGCCTTATTGGGGTAAAAATAGCGAAGCTGCCGCCAGCCGCCACGGCAAGGCTGAAAAGCTTATCCCATGCAGCTTTCAGGAGTTAGTTTTGATCCAGGAATCTCAGCGAAAGCAGTAGATCGCTGCAACTTCATATTTCACAGCATTGCTTAATCCAGCACCCAGCCATTGTAAAAAGTGTTGATGCTCTATCCATAAGAGCATCTCGTTAATCTACACTTTCACCATGACGTATAAGTTCTGTTATCCATTCGATTCAGCATACTACAAGGTGTCTGGACTAACATTGGACTTTTTGGGTTCAAGTTTGACATACTACATGCGTAATCTTAGTGCTCATTTCGTCCTAAAGCCGTTGATTCTTCGTTGAACTTCTGCTGTTCGGGCAGGTTTATCTTTGTCACTTAGAGATGAGTTAAAGTTATCAATGCGCTGCATTGTCGAACAGCCTGGTCGCTGGGTGAGGAGGAACGAAGATGAGACGAGCCTGGGATACGGAAGCCTTGGTTGAACAGTTTACAATTCTGCCACAAGAGCAAGTTTTGTTTGAGAGTAAACCAGAGTCCAATCGATTGGGTTTTGCTGTGCTATTCAAATTCTTTCAACTCGAAGCCCGATTTCCCCGAACCAAACGAGAAGCACCACGACCCATGGTGTCTTATCTGGCGCGTCAATTAGGACTTTCATTAGGACCATTCCGCAGCTACCCGTTTTCTGGACGGACG
>JBBRMC010000439.1:0-3937 GCA_038231055.1 Leptolyngbyales cyanobacterium | reverse complement strand
TTCGTCAAAGACTAGCGGCTTTTTCGGTTGTCACGTTTGTCGATCGCCATCGCGTTGTCGGACTATTGGCGAACAACGGAAAAGTCACAGGAGTCACATTAGAATCGGTGGCTGGAAAAGCTCGATCGCAGATTTCTGCCGCGCTAGTCGTCGATGCGAGTGGTCGTCGATCGACGGCTCCCAAATGGTTAGAAAGTGCAGGATTTCAAGCGCCCTCTGAGACAGTGGTGAATCCGTTTTTGGGATATGCGACTCGCCGCTATCGCGCACCCAAAGAGTTTGCAGATGATTGGAAGGTAATGCTGATTTCTCAACAGCCGCCGGATGCAACTCGATTGGGGTATTTGGCAGCGATCGAAGACGGGCAGTGGATTGCAACGCTGGGCGGGTATGGACACGACTTTCCCCCGATCGACGAGACAGGCTTTTTAGAGTTTGCCCACAGTCTTCCAAGTTCAAAATTTTATGACGCAATTAGCGCCGCCGAGCCGATGTCTCCCATCTATGCCCATCGTGCCACAGCCAATCGGTGGCGACACTACGAGAAAACAAAGCTTCCTGATGGGTTTGTAGCGTTGGGCGATTCGGTCTGTGCATTGTGCCCCGTGTATGGGCAGGGCATGACCATCAGTGCGTTGTCTGCGCTGGTGCTGCGGGAGTGGTTGACGATCGGAAAGGGTAGCTCTATTGACTTTCAGCGCAAACTCGCCAAGAGCAATCGCTTCCCGTGGATGCTGGCAGTGGGACAAGATTCACGCTTTTTAACAACGGCAGGACGATCAAAATCAAATTGGGTTGAGAATCTCCTGAGCGGATATATTAAACAACTGATGAAACAGACTAGCGTGAATGCAGAGATAAATACGCTATTTATGGAAATTGCACATCTGCTGAAATCACCTGCAACGTTTTATCATCCGAGTATCGTACTTCAAGTAATCAAAACTATGAATTCAAAAGACATCGTGCTATCAAAATAGAATGAGTGTGGAATCAACAAATTTCATCCAACGTCTCTACAGATTTTGGAATGGTCTTGAATTGGGAAACAATGTCGCGATCGTACTCACCCTTAAGCAATTTGGAGCGTCTTTGGCTCAGGAATAGACTGCCCTTCCGCTTGCCAAGCCTCCTAATACATTTCAATCACGTCTTCGCCATTGTGAATCGTCCCCTCGCCGGTTTTACCATGGGTGCAAGGCATCACAACTCGATCAAAAATTCTGGAATCGTGACTAAGAAAAGCTGATCGTCGTCAGACCACTGAACCATCATGCTGTATCGATTCATAAATCCCAATTAAGAGGATGTTTTGAAAGTCCTTTCGTGTGTCGCAGTCTGAGGCAGATCCCTCTAAATCCCCTTTAAAAAGGCAGGGCTGATTTTTCCAAAAAGAATAATGTCTGAACCTGATTTTTTCGTTGAAGTTTGACAACGGCTTGTCGAAGGCTAACGAAATCACCAAGGTCATAGCAGTTTTTCTCTAACGGATAAATCAGCCCTGCACACATATGGGAGACTTTGAGCCGCGCTATCACAGTTGAGTGCAGGAGAAAAGTTTTTTATGAAACCGAGGTAGTTCGTCTGTTTAAAGATCCTCAGTCTGAAGAAGTTAGGGAATGCAAGTCACTAACAATGAAGCTGAAGTACTTACTGAATTCACGTACAAATAGTAAAAATGCACTATTTCGTTTTTGTAAGGTAAGATCGGGGACAGTATTTCCCACTTGGAAAGTTTTCGCTCTAGGGTGCGTATTAACACAATCGCTTGGTCGCGTAGAGCCTATAGGGGTTACCCGCGTTGCCAATGTCTACTCAAGGAGTTTTTCATGCCTAAAATCTCTATGGTTTCTCGCAATGTGAATGGCACTGCTATTGAGCAACGCCAGACAGACGGCTTCATTAATGGAACTGCGATGTGTACTGCTCATGACAAAGAGATCTCAGACTGGCTCAAGATGGCAGATACTTGGGATTTAGTCGTTGCTCTCGCCGATGATTTAGGTATTGATCCCAAAAGCAGCAAAGGGGAAAATTCGGTATACACAAGGGTTGCCATCTCTTACCCAGCCTTGGTTATAGTTAGACAAGGTGCGCCAAGTCGTGGAGGGGGAACTTGGATTCACCCCGATTTGGCGGTTCAGTTAGCGCAATGGTGTAGCAAACGCTTTGCAATTCAAGTGAGCCGATGGGTGCTTGAGTGGATGACATCTGCTCTTAACCCAACTCAATTAGAGACTGACACAGATCGGGTGACGATGCGTGATGATTTGAAAGATGCTAAACGTCTAGCACTCACTGGACAGGTCAAGCGATTTCTAGTTGACGCAGGACTGTACGGTAACAAAAAATATACTGGAGCCTTCTTTGGGCGAGTTCATAATGAACTCAACACCGTTTTGACAACTGAGAAAGCAGAGACTATGCGTGTCCGTCTAGAAGAACATTTAGGCAGAAAAGTCAGCGAGTCAGAGCTTCTACGAGACTACTTTCCTATTGTCGATCTCACAAACTATGCTGCTCTGTGTCAGGCTGCCGCTAATGAGGTGCAGATGAATAATACCCCTCCAATTGAAGCAATTAGAAAGGCAGCCAAATACGTCCTACCGCTTGATTACATTCCCAAGCCTATTGATTTTACAGAGCGCATCTCGTTGGTTCGTAGAAGACTGCATCAACGAGATCAGTTGTTGCTGATTGGCAAGTGAGGCACGTTCAACTCCTTGGCGAAGGATAGGCTTGAAGTCCCCCAATTTTGGGAAATTTAGGGGGCTAAAGCTGCCTGAAACGCAGCGAAGATTTCATCCATAAAAGCTTTTTACGGATTCGCTTCGGTAAAGGTAAATTCCGAGACGAATGAAAATCTTCTTGCACCTTAGTTAAAGATGTCACCTTGCACGAAGACTACCCCCCGCAGCGCGGCTAGGGCTGATTCCTTAGTTGAAAAAATCTTTAGAACCTGCATTGTTACGTTGTTCATTGTTTGATGTTCAACGAGCTTAAAGGATTAAAGAAGTTTCTCTCTTTCAAGAGAATCAACCTTAGGGGTTAGGGGGGATCACCGGGTTTGTAGAATCACAACCAACTACTTTTGAAACATCTTCTAAGAAGCAAGTTTGCTCCAGGAGACATAAGGGAGATTTGCAGCAGTGGCGCGAGTCCGATCGCCTTGAGCAACCAATTGACCACACGCATCCCAGGTGCCCGCCATCAGCATCATCCGAGAACCTTCACCCATCGAAATCGGCGCACTAAAATCACCGCACTTCACTTGCATCGCTTCTAGATCCACCGTGATCTCAGCTTGAGGATCAGCCGTTACCATTTCTTGCAATCGTTTAGTCGTTGTAACGTCAGCCGTCACGCAGGGGATGCCCATGACAACGCAGTTGCCAAAAAAGATCTCAGCAAAGCTTTCGCCCACGATCGCGCCAATGCCCCACTTAGCGATCGCTTGCGGAGCGTGTTCGCGACTAGAGCCACAGCCAAAGTTATTGTTGACGACGAGCACCTTGGCTCCCTGATATTGGGGTTGATCAAACGGGTGTTGACCGTTGCTTTGAGCACGATCGTCCGCAAACACATTAGCTCCTAGTCCATCAAACGTGACGCAGCGCAAAAACCGGGCAGGAATGATCCGATCGGTGTCGATATCATTGCCCACTAAAGGAATTCCGCGTCCTGAGACTGCCTTAACTTCACTGACCATAATTCACCCGTTGCTCCAGTTTTTCTATTTTCTCATTTTTGGTTTGAACCTAACCGCATTTATCTCGCTTCAATCAACAAAAAAGGGGATAGACCAAACTATCCCCCTCCTGAAATTTATAGAACGATCGCAGACCTTCTAAAAGATCCGCAAACCGAAATTAGTAGCGATAACCGCTGCTGCTGCCGCCATTGTTGCTGCTGCTGGGTTTGTGAACGATAAAGCTCA
>JBBRMC010000438.1:0-3939 GCA_038231055.1 Leptolyngbyales cyanobacterium | reverse complement strand
CCGCGCATCTGCTGGAGCGCTTTATTATGGAGTTAGACCTGGAGCCGACTGCCATTAAATCTCATCCCAACTATCCAACCCTACTGTCCTACGGCGCTATCGCTGCCTAAAATTGTCCGGAGCATTGACCTTGGGAATTTTTCTAGAAACTTCGGAAAACATGGTATTGACTGCTCACCTCAATTTTTAGGCGATCTTGCTTTCAATATTCTGATCGCAACAAATGTCTATTTAGAGTTCCGAGATATTATTAGATGGAAGATAATCAATTATCTTTTGTAGACACGTCAGCATAAAAATTCGGGTGTAGTACGATCGCTGATCTTGTAGGTTGGGTTGACTCAGGAAACCCAACCACTTCTCATTTGATCACTTCCGTTGCTTCGACAATTGCCCACTGCATTGCTCAGGTTAAAATGTAGGGGTAAAGTAAGTTGAAACGAGGGCAAGCCCATGACAGTTCGGCAGCCCCGCTACAGCAAAAAAGAATTCGCTCGACGGGGCGATGAGATTTATGAATCTCAGGTGCGCTCTCAAGTTGAAGAAGGCAATCATGGCAGGATTGTGGCGATCGACCTTGAAACCGGAGCCTTTGAAGTGGCTGATGATAGTCTTAGGGCTGCCAAGCAATTGTTGAAGCGCCTTCCTGAAGCTCAAATCTTTGGAATTCGGATCGGGCATCGTGCCGTCCATCGGTTCGGTTTTCGCTCTCCCACGACATCCCTATGATTCTTGGAAACGTGAATGCTAACCGAGAGGCGATCGTACAGTTAGCCGTACTCGGTGAAAATCAGCAAAATCAGGGAATTAAAGCAGTCATTGACACTGGATACACAGGCTTTCTAACTTTGCCATCTGCTGTCATCACAACTCTAGATCTAACCTGGTATATGTACGTTGAAAGAACTGAGATTTTGCACCTGATTAAAACTCCCTCGCTTCTAGCATTCACCCGCCCGTGATTGAAAATCACGGTCTAACAATGCGAAGTCCACTGAAGAGACTGAATACCTCAAACCTTCTCCCAGTCCCTTTAGAGGACTTCGCAAGGCTAGCCCCGACTTTTAGTCCGGGACGGGACAGAATCGCAGCGAAGAGGCTGGTGCAAGATTTCAGGGAAGCCACTTGTAGAATTTTAAAGATCTCGGCAACCGCTGATCAGAACCGTTAGGCTTCAACGTGTTTGTCTCGGCGTATATTTTCGAGCCTGATTGCTAGCGCTGTAGGCTCAGAGTGATTAACGACATTTGTTTAAAGAGTACCTGTGCGGGTAATACCAGAGACCCTACTAAATTCCTAACATCAGAACAAGTTTGTTGTTTCCATCAATTGTTACAGCAACGGCTAAATAAGGAGGCTCTTAAATGTCTGATCGTCGTCAAGAATCCTATGCTATCCGCCTTGAAGCGGCAGAACTTGCCAGAACTCGTGAGCATTCAACTCATCAAGCAAATGGAGATGAGCAGCGGTATGCGGGTGATCAATACTTTATGTCGTTTACCAAAGGGTTGCCCCATAACCCAGAGACTGGGTTGCTACAGGATTCACAAGATTTTGTAGAGTTTCGTCGGGCGATCGACGATGCCTTTATTGATCCATTTTCCGATCGCGTCCGTCACGGTGCCAAATTTGAGGTCGTTGGCGGGATGGTTCAGCCTGTAGCTCATCCACCCAACGATTTCAGACAATGGGAAGCGCCGACTGCGGGTGTTGTGTTTGAGCTACAGGGACCCGATGCCCAGTCTGTGACTATGCCTCCGGCACCTCCCTTGTTGGATGCCAGTGGCAATGCCAACCCGGAGTTAGTTTTGGAGATGGCAGAGGTCTATGAACTGGCAATCCTGCGCGATCAGCCCTTCAATGATTTTGAAATGGGTAAAACAAATCCCACAGTTGCTAAATCGATCGAGCGCCTCAACGCTTTGAGCTATATTAGCAACCAAACCGGACGACCCCGAAAGGTGAATTCGACAACGGGTAAGCTTGATTTGCAAACCGTATTTCGCGGTTCGTCGCCCGGTGTAGAAATTGGCTCTTATCTCTCGCAATTCTTGCTGATTGGTAATGCTGATTTGAACATGGGTGGCAGCGTTGCACAAGGGAAAATCGCCTACGGCGCACTGCAAACCGAGCAAAAAGTGGCGATCGCAGAGCCAGGTAAGAATTATATGCTGACCCTAGCTGACTACGTTAATGTTCAGCGGGGTCTTAAACCACCCGGTGAGGCTTATGTGCTCGCTCCTAAGTCTCCTGAGGAATTATCACCTCGTCCAGCCCGGCGCTTTATCTCAACCCCCCGTGATCTGGCAACCTATGTTCATTATGATGCTCTATACGAAGCTTATTTGAACGCTTGCATCATTCTGCTGGGCATGAAAACCCCTTTCGATCCTGGCTTTGATCATCTGTCTGGAGTTGGGGCAGCGGCTGGAAACGCTGCAACACGCCGTAATGCAGGTGGGTTTGCGCTCTATGGCGGTCCCCATATTTTGAATCTGCTGACTGAAGTATCTACACGGGCACTGAAAGCCGTTCGCTTCCAGAAATTCAATAACCACCTGAGATTGCGACCCGAAGCATTAGCAGCGAGAATTGAACTGGTGCGCCTGCACTCTGAAGGTGCCCTACCAGCTACGGCAAACGTTCCTCCAGCGCTGCTTGCTGATATTGGGTGTCTCAAAGAAGCACTGGAAAGTAATACCGACAGTGATGGTAAGAGCACAATCAGTTCGCTTACGAGCGTCACTAGTCTAATGAGTGCTTTCCTGCCTATGGCGTTTCCTGAAGGTTCTCCCATGCACCCTTCCTACGGGGCAGGACACGCTACCGTCGCGGGAGCCTGTGTGACAATCCTCAAGGCATTCTTTGATACCAGTGCAGTGCTGGCAAAAACATCTACAGGCACATTTGCTTTCAAGCGACAGGGTAGTGGCGATACAGCAATCGCATTCCGTGCTCCCGATTTACCTGGATCTGGAGCCGGAGAGGGGATTCCTGAAGGAAGCCTGGTCTCGTATATTCCTGAGCAGTTTCTAACTCTAGAAGGTGAGTTGAATAAACTGACGGCTAACATTGCCATCGGTCGAAACATGGCAGGCGTACACTATTTCGCTGACTATTACAGTAGCCTCCGCCTGGGTGAAAAAATCGCGATCGGTATTCTTGAAGAGCAGGCACTGACCTACTTAACCGATCCCTTTGTGCTCTCTGTGCCAACCTTTGATGGATCTGTTGTGAGGATTGGTCGCCGATGAATCGTTTACCCCACCGTCCACCCAGGATACAGCCGCCTCTACGAGGGCGATCAGCGGCTGTCCCTCCCTTTGGTAATCCAATCCTGACAGTTGTCCGACAACGTCCGCCAATCTCATCGGGTCATACCACTATTGTCAAAGTAGTAGAGAAACCAGCTTGCGATGACATCCATCCTGATTGGATCATGCTCCACAAGAGATTCCCAGGGCTGTTTAAGGTACTTGATCAACCCTGGAAATGGCTGATAGGAGTGATAGTTCTAGTAAGCTTGTCGGTCATTCTTGGCAATCTGCTATAGCTTCTGCATAAAGATTGAACGCTATCTGCCAAACAGAATCGGCTGGAACCACTAACTTTGGACGCTCGACGTTGGATGCTAGAGCAGGTTTTAGGCATTGAAGCAGAGGTGAATGATGCAGCGCGCACTGCGAAGCAGATACCGCAAGGGTCGCTCAACAAACCCGAAATCAGCCTTCTCCCCAAGGAGAAGGGAGCTAGAGTCATGTTCCCTCGCCTTGGGGAGCTACCGTGTACACACAAGTCCTCGTCGCTTCGTTTGAGTCGGCTTATGCCCCCTAAATCCCCCAAAATTGGGGTAGGGCTGATTCTCTTAAAAGATAAAAACTGCTTTAACTCTGCAACCTCGTTAAACGTCAAAGTGTGAGTGACATAACAATGCGGGTT
>JBBRMC010000437.1:0-3945 GCA_038231055.1 Leptolyngbyales cyanobacterium | reverse complement strand
TACTGTTTCGCAATGAGTGGAACTGTCAACAGCTTCAATCCGATCACCCTGAGTTGAAATTGAACTCGATCGCCCCCGTAGTTTCTGGGAAAGAGCCAATGGCACTCTAAGGTATCCTGAAAGCGCTGTGCGTTTAGGCAATCTATGACTTCTTCCTCCGATCCTGCATCGGGTGCCAATCTTCTTGAAGCAGGTCTGGCAGCGATCAAGCAGGGCAACTACCCCCAAGCGATTCAACAGTTAGAGCGCTATCTCGTGACTCAAGCGGGTGCTTTAGAGCAACCCGACTCGATCAAGGCGCGAATGTGGTTGGCAACGGTCTATATGCGAAGTGGGCGACCTAAAAAAGCGATCGCCGTCTGCCAACATCTCAACGACAGCCCAAATCCTAAAATTAGAAAGTGGGCGAGTCAGACGTTAGAGGAGGTTGAGCAGCGCTATCCAACCGTAGGCGAGACGAATTCTGAAGCTGAACAAACCGCCGACTTAGCCGGATTTGTTCCTTTGCAGGCTGAGACTCAAGGGACGCGATCGGTCTTCGTTCCTCCAACTCCTTCAACAACGACACAGCCATCCGTCAACTCTTCAGGCTATCCGCCCCCCATCAATCCGCGCTCTGCTTCCTCTGTCCATCAGCCCACCGCTACATCCACTCAAAAAACATCCGCTGCTACTCCAGCCCCGACAGTTTGGCGCAGTGCAGGACGATCGCAGCGTTGGCAATCCTTAAATAGACTCAATCCGGCTCGCTTGCAGTGGGCAGAAATAGCAACTCCGATCGTGCTTTTTCTGCTAATTTCTAGTGTGTTTGCAGTCTCGAACGGGATCGGTCTTCTCTGGTTTAGATTTGTGACCAGCGTTCTGCGCTGGAGCCGTCCTATTCCGTCTTTAGAGATTCCAGTTGTACAGATTCTATTGGTTTTGGGCGGGTTGTTTGTCGCTTCTCCTTGGCTACTTGATGCTTTGCTAAAAGGGCTTTATAACCTGCATCCTCTCTCAACCCATACGCTAGGAGGATATAGCCCAGAAAGTCATCGAGTCATTCAGCGCTTTTGTCAGCAGCACAAAATGCTGATGCCGCGTTTAGGAGTGGTGCCGACTCAAGCCCCTTTAGCGTTTACCTACGGGTCGTTGCGTCGCTTTTCTCGAATCGTGGTCAGTCAAGGATTGCTTGACCAACTGGCAGACGACGAAATTGCTGCCATCTATGCGGGTGAACTCGGTCACATTCTACACTGGGATTTTAGCCTTATGACTTGGGTGACTGTGATCACTCAAATTCCCTACGCGCTTTATTGGAAGGCAGCAGAGGCAGGAGACTGGTTGTGGGCAAGAAGTGCGCTGCGAAAACGAAACAGTAGGGTTATGGCAGCGTTACTCGGCATCGGGGCGGATTTGCTGGCGATCGGGTCTGCTCTTAGCTATAGCGTCTATTGGCTGCTGCGCTGGTCAGGACTGTGGCTCTCAAAACAGCGAGTAATCTACAGCGATCGGGCTGCCTGCAATTTAACTGGAAACCCAAACGGGCTGATTCGGGCTTTGGTGAAAAGTACGATCGCTACCGCTCAAACCATCCAACGCGATAGTAAAACCGATTATCTGCTAGAAGGTTTTGATCTCCTTACGCCTGTGAGCTATCGCAGTGCAATTAGTGTAGGAAGCGTCTATCCTCATACATCTTTAAATTCTCTACTGGCTTGGGATTTGGTGAACCCCGATCGGGGTTGGCTAGTGTTGAATAACTCGCACCCATTGATGGGCGATCGTCTGCATCGTCTGACTCGCTATGCGCTCCACTGGCAGCTAGAGCCAGAGTTAGACATAGAGCCACCAGAATCGGTTCATCGAAACTGGCGATCGTTTCTATTGCAGGGCGCTCCCTTCCTCGGGATTGCTGTAGGATATCTGGTCGCTCAGGTTGTCTGGTTTGCGGCTCAGATTGCTTATCAGTTTGGAGCGCAGCAAATCTCTTGGCTCGCAAGTGATTACAACCTGTTTTTAGGCTTCATGATGATTGGGTTAGGGATCGGAATTTTGCTCCGCTTCAATTCCTTTTTCCCAGACCTTAAAAATTTGGAGTCGAGCCGATCGCCGTCGCAAGATGAATCAAACTCGCTGTCCCTTGTAGACTTGCTAACAGAACCAAACGCGCTGCCGATCGACCGTCAACCTACTCGCCTCGAAGGAACGTTGCTAGGACGGACAGGCATCGCCAATTGGTTAGGGCAAGACTTACTTCTGCAAACATCCAACGGATTGATCAAACTGCATTACCTCTCGCCGATGGGCGCGATCGGAAGTTTGCTTCCGCAAGTCACCCGCCCCGCCGATCTAGTAGGGCAGTCTGTGGGGGTGACAGGCTGGTTTCGTCGTGGGGCAACCCCCTGGATTGATATGGACACGATCCATTCAGGCGGGCGTATCAGCCGCAGTGGTCATCAAGTCTGGTCTACTCTTCTAGCAAGCACCGTTATTCTCCTGGGTCTGTTCTTAACGATTTAGAAGCCTGGTATGTAAAGAAGAGTTGCGCTGAACCCGCCATAGTGTTACATTTCTTTACAGGAGTTTGATGACCTAGATTTGGTTCAGTCCTGTGTCCCATGATAAATGTGGCTATTAATATCTCGGTTTCATTATTTCTCCTCCCAACACAGCAAGCTTAACCAGCCGATCGAGTCTCGATCGGCTGGTTTTTATATGTGTCTTTAGATAGAAAAAAAGGAGAGGTAGGTTCGGTTTATGAAGTGGGGATCAAGCTAGAGATGGAAATCTGTCGATGGCGAAGTTCAACGTAGGTGAGCATGGTACCTTTAAGAATGGCAGGAACGTCCTGGGGAAGCAGTTGAAAGTTAATGTTTAGCCTGAGTCCTCCAGCAGTGACCAAAAACTTAAGGGGTTGTCTATCAGCCGGGATCGTCCTCACCTTATCTGGGGACAGTCGTCAGCCGATCGTTGAACATCTAAGATTTAGCGAACTACTTGAGTTATTGCGGTTGGCGAGGGGAGGAGTTCGGCGATCCCTCATCGGTCTGTCTAGTCCATCTTCAGCCAACATCAGGTGAACGCTCTTAAAGTAAGTGTATTAGGATCAAAGTCTGGAGGTTCTCAAAATGTCTATTCGCTTATATGTTGGCAATTTGCCAGAAGATCTGACGCGGCAAGAACTTGAAGCCGTGTTTGCAGAAGAAGGAGATGGTGTCTCAGCCAAGCTGATCACCGATCGTAAAACGGGCAAGTGTCGTGGTTTTGGCTTTGTCACTGTCAAAACCGATGAGTTAGCCGATCAGTTGATCGAAAAATTCAACGGTCTTCAGATTAAAGACAACGCGATCAAAATCGAAAAGGCTCTGCCTCGCACGAAGGAGAAAGAAGACCAGCTTGAAGGAAACGCACCCGCTCCGGTTAGTGCGGCTTCGACTGGGGGTGCTCGTCGCAAGGGTGGCGCTAACAATGCCACTAATAAGACTCGTCGTGCCACCACTACGTCATCAACTGATTCTGACTCCATTCAACCCGATCCACGCTGGGCGCAAGATCTTGAGAAACTCAAGCAGCTTCTAGCCACTCAAACTACTAACTCTTAAATGTCTCAACATCTGCTAAGGATGTTTGACGGCTGAGAGTGGTTCAACCTACCGCAGGCGGTTTAGCCTGATTGTGCTGACGCTTATTAGATTGGGAGCAAGGTTCTAGATGCTTTGCTTCTGCTTCAATAAGCGTCAACTCGTGAAGTATTTCAAGCCGATCGCGACCAGACTTGATCCTATAGTTTGGACTTGATCCTATAGTTTGCAGATCACGTCAGAAAAAAGGATGCTCGATCGAGTGTCCTTTTCGAGTGTTGGGGCATCTTTGAGTCAGTAGTTGTTTCGAGTTTCGCGCTATGCCCCAGCCAAGTGATCAAGCTCCGTTTCCTTGGGGAGCCATTAAATATTCCACGATCGC
>JBBRMC010000436.1:0-3955 GCA_038231055.1 Leptolyngbyales cyanobacterium | reverse complement strand
GCTAGAGCTTTTTTACTTTCGATCATTTCGTGAATGCGCTCTTCTAACGTGCCCGTGCAGACAAACTTATGCACCTGCACATTGCGAGTCTGCCCGATGCGAAACACTCGATCGGTGGCTTGGTTTTCGACTGCCGGATTCCACCAGCGATCGAAGTGAAACACATGATTGGCACGAGTCAAATTCAGTCCAACTCCGCCTGCTTTGAGCGACAGGATAAAAATGCGCGGACCTTGCGGATCTTGCTGGAAGCGATCGATCATTTCTTCACGCTGCTTCTTAGACGTGCCGCCATAGAGAAACAGCGTCTCGCGTCCTAATCGCTGTTCGAGATGGGCTTTGAGCAACTTGCCCCACTCCGCAAACTGGGTGAAAATTAGTGCCCGATCGCCCTCCGCGACTGCCTCCTCTAGCATCTCTTCTAAGCGCTGAAGTTTGCCCGATCGACTTTCAAACGATGAATCAGAGCCTTTTTCTTCTTTAATCAGCGTCGGATGATCGCAAAGCTGCTTGAGTTTGGTCAGCAGTGCCAGAATGATGCCCCGACGCTGAATGCCTTCTGCGGCATCGATATCCGTGAGAGATTTGTCTACGATTTGCTGATACAGCGCGGCTTGCTCGGCGGATAGTCCGCAAAAAACCGTCATCTCTTGCTTTTCGGGCAAATCTTGAATGATGTCTCGATCGCTCTTCAGTCGTCGCAAGATAAAGGGTTGTGCTAGCGATCGCAAAGTTTGCAGCGACGTTGTATCGCCATAACGCTCGATCGGAATCGCAAAACGACGCTGAAAGAAATTACGCGGACCCAAATAGCCCGGATTCAAAAAGTCTAAAATTGACCAGAGTTCTGACAGCCGATTTTCGACAGGCGTTCCGGTTAAAGCGATGCGAAACTGAGCGTCGAGTTGCCGCACAGCCTGAGATTGTTTTGCGTCTGGATTTTTGATGTTTTGCGCTTCATCTAAAACGACTCCTTGCCAGGTCACAGCAGTCAACGTTTTGACATCTCGCTGAATCAACGCATAGCTCGTCACCACCAGATTGCAGTCTCGCACCGCTTTGGCAAACGCTGCCCCTTGAGGGCGTTTATCGCCGTGATGCACCAAAACTTTGAGGACTGGGGCAAACTTCTTTACTTCGCGCTCCCAGTTGCCCAAGACCGAGGTGGGACAGACTAAGAGAATCGGTTGCTCTAAGGTTCCCTGCTCCCGCAAGTGCAGCATGAAGGCAATGAACTGCACCGTCTTTCCCAGACCCATATCGTCGGCGAGACACGCGCCTAAACTCCATCGCTCTAAGAAGGCTAACCAGGCAACGCCGCGAGATTGATACGGTCGCAGTTCGCCATGAAAGTCTTTAGGTGTCTCGATTTCTTCGAGCGATTGATTTCCGGTGAGGGTCGTCACCAACTCTTGCAGGGCACCCGACGCTTCAAAACTAACAACCGGAAGCTTCTCGATCGACTGCGTATCTCCCGTACTAATCCGCAAAGCATCTTCTAGAGACAGCGTGGTTTGATCTTTTCGAGCTGTAAAGAACGCTTGAGCGGCTTTGATATCTTGCGATCGTAGCTCTACCCATTCACCGTTAATCTCCACTAAAGGCGCATTTAACGCCACCAAGCGATCAAACTCGGCTTTGGGAATGCTGTGCCCTCCGATCGCCAGTTCCCACTGAAAGTTGAGCAAGCTTTGTAGCCCTAACTGTCCTTTTTTTTGCTTAGTCGGCGTTGAGGCTTGAATCTTCAATCCCAATCGATTTGCCCATCCGCCCCGGTTTGCCAAACTGGGTGGTAAAATCACGCCCAAACCACTATCCTGCAATCGCCATGAGCCATTCATGATGAACTCATACGCCTGCACTGCGGTAACTTGGCACGACTGGGGACGGGCTTCTTGCAGACTCGGTTCAATCAAGGTGTATAAGCGAGAAGCAAGCCCCAATCCCATCAGCAGCGTCTCTTGGGGATGGTCGATCGTGCGTCCTTGATAAACCAAACGATCGACCGGATTCTGCCAAATCACAGAGGCGCTGACGACAAATTCAGCATTGTCGATCGCTTGCAGCAGATACTCCAGTGTCCAGTTTTTTTGATGACCAAGCGGCGGCTGAAGTCGCAAACACGCTCGAAACTGAGCGGTCTGATAATTTCGTAAGGGCGCTTTCCAAGTGGTCAGGGCAGATTTTAATCGATCCAGTCCGTCCGCGTGGACTTGAGGAGATTGTCCCAACGCTTGCAGCCATTCTCGTAATGGGGACTCGATCAAAACTCCGCCTCTCGCCACCGCTTCACGAGACAATTTGGTAGGAATGGGATGTTGATCCACCGTGAGTCTAATTTGAGCATCGACCACTTGATTGAGAAAGCTCGAAAGAAGGGCTTGTGGTTCGGGGGGAAGCTCGATCGCTAAACAATCGTCCGAACTGTCTTGCTGATACGTGCGGCACACAGACGGCATCAACTTTGCAAAGTTGCCCAACCGTTCTTGATCGGTGGAGCTATCGAGCAGTGCTTCCCAAGGTGCAATTCCGGTGTCTTCTTGAGTGTCTAACGCGGGGAGAAACTTCGATCGAGCCAATAGATCCAAACTCCAGCGCGCCGTGTGAGACCAAAAGCGCAGGTCTCCGCCTAAAAACGCATCTTCTTCGTTGAGCGACCCTAACGGCAGAGAGTTGAGAAACTGCAAGGCTTCGATCGGGCTAAGGCAAAGCCCATCGACTCGCCACGGATGCAGCGACGCAGACTGAGTTGACGCATCCGCCGCCGACAGTTGCGGAATCAACGGTTCGTCTGGCTCCAAAGCCGCAGACGGCAATGCGAGAATCTGCGATCGCCACCGTCCAATTTCTTCAGCAGAATTTTCTTGGGTTTTGCTGCGCTTGCTTTTAGATTTGGCGATCGCTACCGTTTCTAAAAATGGAAAGTTTAACCGTTTAGCCTGGTGTAGACTTGTCAACCACGCTAACAACTCGGCTCGACTCATACTATAGGGGTGAGTCGCAATCAAGGAATCCGATTTTGACTCGCTAGAAGACTCTAGCCGTCGCCAAGCCTCGCCCCAGACGAGCAAGCCCCCTGTTGGCAACCCAGCCGATTGCCCTTGAAATAGCCAACTACCGTGTAAAATTGCCATTTAGGTGTTTGAATCCTCGAATTTTAGTCAAGACAACTAAGAGGATGCGATCGCTATCAGACCGATTCTATAATCCTTGTCATCATAGAGCGAAACCTTGATGTGACCGAGCGAGAATCTGTGTGATTTTCGGCATCAGTAAGATTAAAGAAGTTCGCAAAAGGGTATCAGTGCTACGATCGCCACAGAACAAAGTAAAAGAATAAGAAAGGAAAGGACACTTCATGCAAGAGTTCGAGAAGTCAATATCCTTTGATGGTAGGGATATTCGACTTAAAGTAGGGATGCTTGCCCCACAAGCGGGAGGCGCGGTTTTAATTCAGTCAGGTGATACGGCAGTGTTGGTGGCAGCGACTCGCGCTAAAGGACGAGAAGGCATCGATTTTCTGCCATTGCTCGTCGATTATGAAGAGCGGATGTACGCGGCTGGGCGCATTCCCGGCGGATTTTTAAGACGAGAAGGACGACCTCCAGAGCGAGCAACCCTCACGAGTCGTTTAATCGATCGTCCCCTGCGTCCTCTTTTCCCCTCGTGGCTGCGCGACGACATTCAAGTGGTTGCGACCACGATGTCAATGGATGACAACGTTCCCCCCGATGTGTTGGCAGTGACCGGAGCCTCGATCGCCGTAATGCTGGCAAAAATTCCGTTTAACGGACCGATGGCAGCCGTGCGGGTTGGCTTAGTGGGCGACGATTTTGTGATCAACCCCACCTATAAAGAGATTGAGTCAGGCGACCTCGATTTAGTCGTAGCTGGCACACCCGATGGCGTGATCATGGTCGAAGCCGGAGCCAATCAGCTTCCTGAGCAAGACATG
>JBBRMC010000435.1:0-3957 GCA_038231055.1 Leptolyngbyales cyanobacterium | reverse complement strand
CGAACAATCAGGCACGATCGCGGCTTCTAAGGCTCGCTGCAAGTCCGTTTTGAGCCACTGTTTGTCGATTCCAGTATCAATGTGATCCCACGGCAGCGAATCATCTAGAAAGGAATGAGGGTTCGATTGTTCTGTCTGGTTGCCTTCGTTTTTCTCGAAGACGTTCCATTCACCGCTTTCGACTTTGCGATATTTCCAGGTCAAGCCTGACTCCTCGATCGCCTGTGTCCAAGCAGAAAAAGCTTTGTCGAGGCTTTCCCACCACGCATCCATGCCCGCGCCAAGCTCCCAGGCACGACGGACGACCGATGATAAGCGACGATCGCCGCGACCTACAAAGTCTTCCATTGCAGAGATCCGGACATCGGTGAAGTTAACTTTTAAGCCACGCACTCCATAAAAAGCGTCCTTTAAAAGAGATTGTTTGCGCTTAAACTCAGTCGTCGAGACCGAGTGCCACTGAAAAGGAGTGTGAGGTTTAGGAGTGAAATTAGAAATCGTAACGTTGAAATCTAACCGTCGTCTGCCCTGCTTACTGCACTCTTGTCTAAGCCAGCGCATAGTTTCGGCGATTCCCAATACATCTACATCCGTCTCGCCCGGTAGCCCAATCATGAAGTAGAGCTTCACTTTGTCCCACCCCTGCTGGACAGCAGTTTTGACTCCTCGCAGCAGTTCTTCGTTAGTCAGCCCTTTATTGACGATATCTCGCATCCGTTGAGTGCCCGCTTCAGGTGCGAAGGTAATTCCACCCTGACGGGTTCCCCCGATGATGTTGGCTATATTCTCATCAAAGCGATCGACGCGCTGACTCGGCAACGTTAGGGTAATGTTTTCGCCCTTCAGCCTATTTTTGATCTCCATTCCCACAGCAGGAAGTGCCAAATAATCTGAGCAGCTAAGAGATAACAACGAAAACTCGTTGTAGCCTGTCGCACGCATTCCTTGCTCGATCGCGTCTACAACTTGCTCAGGCTCAACATCTCGTGCAGGGCGAGTCAGCATTCCGGGTTGGCAAAAGCGGCAGCCCCGCGTGCAGCCCCGCCGAATTTCTATGGTTAAGCGATCGTGAACTGTTTCGATATAGGGAACCAGCCCGATCGAGTATGCAGGCATCGGGTCAGCCACTCGTCGCAAAATCCGGGTGGGGACACCTGGGCGATTGGGATGCACAGAGCCATCGGCTTCCATGTCATAAAACTGAGGGACATAGACTCCAGGAACTTGTGCCAAGTCTAAAAGCAGATCTTCGCGGCTCAACCCGGCTGCTTTGCCTTCTTCTAAAACCAGCCCAATTTCAGGAAGGAGTTCTTCGCCATCTCCTAACGCAATGAAATCAAAGAAGTCGGCGTAGGGTTCGGGGTTAGAGGTTGCCGTTTGTCCACCTGCAAAAATGAGGGGATAGGAATGGTTAGCCCGATCGCGCCAAGTGAGAGGAATGCCCGCTAAACTGAGCATTTCCAGAATATTAGTGGCTCCCAACTCATAGCTGAGGCTAAAGCCGAGGATGTCAAATTCAGTCAGTGACCGCCGTGACTCAACTGCGAATAAAGGAGTCTGAGTTGTTCTGAGTTTGCTCGCCAGATCAGGTGCAGGTAGATAAGCCCGATCACACAGTTGTCGGGGCTGGGCATTCAGGATGCTGTAGAGAATGATGTGCCCAAGATTGGAGGCTCCGACTTCATAGATCTCTGGGTAAGTTAACACCCATCGAACGGCAGTCTTATCCCACGGTTTGTGAATTGCGCCTAGCTCATTGCCCAAATATCGGGCAGGGCGCAGAATATCAGGAGTCAATAATGCTTCGACTGCGACTGCCACGGCTCTATTACCTTGCTTTAAATCTGAAGAGATCGACCTTCAGTATACTGAAGTTTTAGCAAGGGGTTAGCTATCGGATCGCCTATGGAGTCGTGTTAAGAGCGGACGAACTCAAGTCAATGAGATTAGAACCATTAGGCGATCGTCGCCTCAAAAGCTGCTGAGTGTTCAAAAATTTCAAAGACGCAATCTAGCTGAGTTAACTCAAAAATAATCCGAATGGAGGCGGAGACTGAACAAAGACTAAACCGCTTCTGTTGTTCTTGAGCCAAGCTGAGCGTGGAGACCAGCACCATTAATCCAGCACTATCTAGTGACTCGACATTCTGCATATCTACCAGCAACACTGAGGTTTGCTCCGACTTCACTGCGATCGAGAGCTGATTTTGAAGCGCAGGGGCATTCGCTGCATTGACATATTCTTGGGGACGAATGACAACGGTTTGAGGACGAACGAGAATGCTCTGCATATTGGAAGCCTTCAACTACTAGAGTCTGGATGTCGATGCCCTGACAATAACTGCACATTGATTCTGATGCCTACCGCAACCCCATTAGTTCGCGAAATCTTTATTAGACCCCCCTGTTATTTAAACTTTTCAGTGAGCTTGTACAAGTTAATGTATAAACACGCACAAGTTTATACATTCGACTCAAAACACAGCATTCACTGAGTCAGTGTCGTGACTTGAATCACTTTTACTTGACTGTTAGATCACCTAAAAGACGAGACAATAAGCGGATAATACTGAGGTACAAAATTGTTACAGCACCTATGAAAACTACCGAAATTATTCGTCAGCTAGTAGGGAAAGCGCTTCACTTCAAATGTTTGACCCCAGATATTGAGAACGAAATCAACTACCATCTGACCCTGCAAGGACACATCTCTGACGTAGACTATGAAGCGCTTGAACTTTTGATGGCTGAAATGGACGCAGGTCGAATTCGACTAGTGCCCAGCACTTAATCTACAAAAACAAGAATTACCAAAAGGGTGTCTATCTATTATCGATCGAGCTGTTTTTATCAAAAAAAGCTTCAGGGTGCGCTTGACAAATTTGACGAATGAATGCATTGAGCTGGCGGCGAGCCGTGGTTGCGTCTGGCTCTGAATAGGTGGTCGCGTCCAGCGTGTAAAGAGATGCCAAAAGCGGGACAGCTTCAACATCCAGCGCTTGACGAAATAGAACTGCGGGTAACAATAAGTCTGACCCTTGCCGCAAATCATGACACCAACGTTCAGATCGATGGTTAGACGCTTGAGAAAAGTCTTCTGTTTCGGGTGAATTCACAACGAGAATTAGAGGACGTGCCCAGCATAAACGCCGAGCCTCTACAATCTGTACTACTTCCGCATAGAGACAGGTTGCGCCAAGTTCAAGACAAACGATCTGTGACGGCTGCAAGTTAGAGATCCAGGGTTTTGATCTGGGCTGCTGTGAATCGAGATTCATCGGTTGAGTCAATGTAATGCCACTGCTAATGATTTTAAATGCCTACTTCCGCCAACGGCTACCGTTAGAATGCTGGGCATTTTTTGGCGATCGAGTCTTTTTAAGAAAACAAGCTTGTTCTGAGATAGCTAATTTCTGTGAAGAAGCGCTAACCTAGAAAAGAGCCATTCGTCAAAACTTTTTCTTTTAACAGCCTGTCAGCTAAGTCTGTAGAATCTTGTGTGATTGGATGAGTCTACAGCGTTGCAAGTGGCTGAAAAAGTCATTATCGTAAGACGTTGGTTTCTTTTAAATTAGTCATTGATAGCTTACGGAGAGGATAGAACTGTGTCTGTTGAAACTATTGAAAAGCGTTCAACATCACGAAAGCTTGCGCCTCGCTATCGGGTTTTACTTCATAACGATGATTACAATTCGATGGAGCATGTGGTGCAGGTTCTCACTAAAGCGGTGCCCAGCTTAACTCAGCCCCAGGCTGTAAACATCATGATGGAAGCTCATACCAATGGGCTTGCACTGGTTATTTCGTGCGCCCAAGAACATGCAGAGTTTTATAGCGAGACGCTTAAAGCAAACGGGTTAGAGAGTACGATCGAACCCGACGAATAGAACGCAAGAAATTGAAGTCTCGAATCAAACGCTTGTCTACTTACCCCGTCCTTCTTCGGATTGGGGTTTT
>JBBRMC010000434.1:0-3974 GCA_038231055.1 Leptolyngbyales cyanobacterium | reverse complement strand
TGCCAAAAAACAGGTCAACGAAACCGACATTAGCGAAGTGTTAGACGCAAAAAAACAAGCGATTCGGCAAACCGGAATCTTAGAATTTTTCACCGCAGAGCGATCGCTCAAGAGTGTGGGCGGGCTAGAAAATCTCAAGCAATGGGTACGAATGCGGCAAGATGTCTTCACTGAGGAGGCGCGTCGATATGGTATTCCCAATCCCAAAGGGTTGCTGTTGGTCGGCATTCAAGGCACTGGGAAATCACTCTCAGCGAAGACGATCGCTCATGAATGGCGGTTGCCTCTGCTCAGACTTGATCCGGGTCGGCTCTTTGGCGGCATTGTGGGCGAAAGTGAGAGCCGAATGCGACAAATGATTCAAATTGCCGACGCGATCGCGCCCTGTGTGTTGTGGATTGATGAACTTGACAAAGCCTTTGGCAACCTTAACAGCAACAGCGATGGCGATTCGGGTACGAGCCGCCGCGTTTTTGGCACTCTGATCACCTGGATGCAGGAAAAAACCAGTCCTGTGTTTATCGTTGCCACTGCAAACAATGTACAGATTCTCCCCGCCGAACTATTGCGAAAGGGACGGTTTGATGAAATCTTTTTTCTTAATTTGCCCAGCGATCGAGAGCGACAAGAAATCTTTAAGATTTATCTGCAACGATTGCGCCCCAGTCGTTTGAGAGAATTTGACTGCGAGAAGCTCGCCTGGGCAGCCCGAAATTTTAGCGGTGCAGAAATCGAGCAAGTGATCATCGATGGAATGCACCGAGCCTTCGGAAAAGGTCAGAGTGGACAACGCCAAGATTTTACAACTGATGACATTTTAGAATCGATTCAAGAAACCGTTCCACTCGCATCTATCTCTCAATCGCAAATAGAAGTGCTTCAACAGTGGGCAGAGCGAGCAGGCGCACGTAACGCTAGTCATTAAATCCATCACTAAAATGAACGCTAAACCCACTAAACAAGATATCCAATCTGCAATCGGAAAGACGATGTCCGACATTCTCGCCCCTGACTTAACGATTATGTTTTGCGGCATCAATCCCAGTCTCTATAGCGTGGTAGTCGGGCATCATTTTGCGCGTCCCGGCAATCGCTTTTGGAAAGCCCTCCACTTTGCAGGGTTCACAGACCGATTGCTCAAGCCTTCTGAAGATCAAGAGCTTTTGCAGTATGGGTACGGCGTGACAAATATTGTCGATCGAGCCACCGCACGAGCAGACGAACTCGCCGCCAGCGAACTGATCGCAGGGCATCAACAACTCGCCGCAAAAGTAGAGCATTACCATCCAACCGTTCTAGCAGTGCTAGGAATCAGCGCCTATCGCACTGCATTTGCTCGACCTAAAGCCACGATCGGACGACAGCCTGAGTTCATTCACGACACGATCGTTTGGGTGTTGCCTAATCCCAGTGGTCTCAATGCTCACTATCAGTTGGGTGATTTGACCCGATCGTACCAAAACCTTTTGATTGCAGTAAAAGCCTGATTTCACAGCCGTGATCGACGGGTTGCAGAGCAGGTTCCCCTTCGCTTCTACTACCTCACTTATGACCAAGAGCCACTCAAAATTGAGAGATAGCGCCGCGCTTGATTCACAGCTATTGTAATCAAACTCAAGATTCCCTTTCGTCGATCGTCCCCCAGAAACCAGTATCGTTTTTTAAGACCACACCAAATCCTAGACTCCGATACCCCACGAAACACGATGTCAGAATCGAGCATTGAATCCATTTTGCAAGAAACGCGCCTCTTTCCGCCCAGTGCAGAATTTTCTCAAAAGGCGCACATCAAACGCTTAGAAGACTATCAGGCACTCTACGATCGTGCCCAAGCCGACCCCCAAAAATTTTGGGCTGACCTCGCAGAACAGGAGATGCACTGGTTCCAAAAATGGGATGCCGTGTTGGATTGGAGCAACCCCCCGTTTGCCAAGTGGTTTGTCAACGGCAAAACAAATATCTCGTATAACTGTCTCGATCGCCATTTAGAGACCGATCGCCGCGACAAACCCGCCATCATCTGGGAAGGCGAACCTGGTGACTCGATCACGCTTACCTACGCTCAGCTTCACGCTGAAGTTTGCAAGTTTGCTAACGTCCTCAAGCAAATGGGTGTGCAGAAGGGCGATCGAGTAGCTCTCTATATGCCGATGATTCCTGAAGCGGCGATCGCGATGTTGGCGATCGCTCGAATTGGTGCCGCTCACACTGTAGTTTTTGGTGGCTTTAGCGCCGAGGCATTGCGCGATCGCTTGATTGATTGTCAAGTTAAATTAGTAGTCACTGCTGACGGAGGCTGGCGCAAAGATGCGATCGTGCCGCTCAAAGATCAGGTTGATAAAGCCTTAGCCGATCCCAACGTGCCTGTCGAGAAAGTGCTGGTCGCCAAACGCACTGGACAGGAAATCGTGATGCAGAGCGATCGTGATTTCTGGTGGCATGACTTAAAAGAAACTGTCTCCGCTGATTGCCCTGCCGAAGTGATGGACAGCGAAGATGTGCTGTTCATTCTCTACACCTCTGGCAGCACAGGCAAACCGAAGGGTGTAGTGCATACGACGGGTGGCTATAACCTCTATACCCACATGACGACAAAATGGATTTTTGACCTCCAGGAAACCGACGTGTTTTGGTGTACCGCCGACGTGGGCTGGATTACCGGACACAGCTACGTCGTGTATGGACCACTTTCTAACGGCGCAACTAGCGTTATGTATGAAGGTGCCCCTCGTGCTTCAAATCCGGGCTGCTTTTGGGATGTGATTGAAAAACATAAGGTCAGCATCTTTTACACTGCGCCGACCGCGATTCGTGCCTTTATCAAAATGGGCGACGAGCATCCCAACTCTCGCGATTTGTCATCATTGCGGCTGTTGGGCACCGTCGGCGAACCGATTAATCCTGAAGCCTGGATGTGGTATCACAAGGTAATTGGGGGCGAGAAATGCCCGATCGTCGATACCTGGTGGCAAACCGAAACTGGCGGCATTATGATCACCGCGCTTCCGGGGGCAATTCCTACTAAGCCGGGTTCGGCGACGCTGCCCTTCCCTGGCATTTTGGCAGACGTGGTGGATTTAGACGGTAATTCCGTTGGGGTGAATGAAGGGGGTTATTTATGCGTGCGTTATCCGTGGCCCGGAATGATGCGAACCGTGTTTGGCGACCCCGATCGCTTCCGTCGCACCTACTGGGAGCATATTCCCGTTAAAGATGGTCACTACACTTACTTTGCGGGCGATGGCGCACGACGCGATGAAGACGGCTATTTTTGGGTGATGGGTCGCGTTGATGACGTGATCAACGTCGCCGGACATCGGTTAGGCACGATGGAAGTCGAGTCGGCACTGGTGTCTCATCCCGCTGTTGCAGAAGCGGCAGTAGTGGGCAAACCTGATGAGATTAAGGGCGAAGAGATTGTGGCGTTTGTCACCCTCGAAGGCACCTATCAGCCCAGTGACGATCTGGCAAAAGAACTGAAGAAACACGTCGTTCAAGAAATTGGCGCGATCGCTCGTCCGGGTGAGATCCGCTTTGCGGATGCGTTGCCCAAGACTCGATCAGGCAAAATTATGCGTCGTCTTTTGCGAGATCTTGCCAGTGGCACTGCCATTACAGGTGACACTTCGACGCTAGAAGATCGCAGTGTGTTAGACAAGCTCCGAGAAAGTTAAATCAGTTCAAAAAAGGGGACGATCGTTTGATTCAAGACGATCATCCCCTCTTGATTAATCAACCGCTCAAGATTCTTGGCTCGGAGCGTGCAATCCGCACTCTTTCTTGGTCGCGTCTTCCCACCACCAGCGACCTTCTCGCTCGTGCTGTTGGGGCAGAGTTGGG
This sequence comes from Leptolyngbyales cyanobacterium, assembly GCA_038231055.1. GTDB lineage: Bacteria > Cyanobacteriota > Cyanobacteriia > Leptolyngbyales > Leptolyngbyaceae > Phormidesmis_A. The sequence continues at coordinate 134 of JBBRMC010000434.1, read as the reverse complement.
CGAGTGCAAGGCTCACAGCCGATGCTAATAAAGCCGCGCTCATGCAACGGGTTATAGGGCACCTCATACGATCGGATATACATCCAAACGTCTGCTGATGTCCAATTTGCCAGGGGGTTGAACTTGACTAGAGT
>JBBRMC010000433.1:0-3976 GCA_038231055.1 Leptolyngbyales cyanobacterium | reverse complement strand
CTTGATCGGGGTCACGCTGGTCTTGATGGCGCTCGCCCCTCAGTGCATTGATGCGATCGCTCCAGGATTGCACCAAACCGCTCACGGAATGGAAGTTCGAGATATTGCCATTCAGCAATTGCGAATCATGGCTCCGATCGTCTGGTTTGCAGGCATGATCGGCATCGGGTTTGGAACGCTCAACGCCGCCGATTTGTATTGGTTGCCCTCAGTGAGTCCGCTATTGTCAAGTGTGACGATCGTCGCCGGAGTCGGTGCCCTCGCGCTGACATTGGGAGACAAGATTGGGCGGTCTGAATATGCGGCACTTGGGGGCATTGTCTTAGCGTGGGCAGCCCTGAGCGGCACGATTTTGCAATGGTTAGTCCAAGTCTGGGCACAGCACAAAGCGGGTTTGAGTAGACTGCGACTGGGGTTTGACTTTAAGCAACCTGGAGTCAAAGACGTGATGAAAGTCATGGCTCCGGCGCTATTTGCGTCTGGAATGTTGCAAATCAACGTCTACACCGATATGTTTTTTACGTCATTTCTCCCTAACCCCGGTGCGGCGGTTTCTGCATTAGATTATGCAAACTTGCTTGTGCAAACGCCTCTCGGCATTCTTTCAAACATGATTCTGGTGCCGTTTTTGCCCGTTTTTTCTCGGTTGTCTGACCCCAGCGATTGGGCAGAATTAAAAATGCGGATTCGGCAAGGCTTGCTGTTGACGGCGATCGCCATGTTGCCCATGAGCGCTCTAATCATCGCGTTGGCAACTCCGATCGTACGAGTCGTCTATGAGCGGGGTGAGTTTCAGCGAGGTGACTCGAATCTGGTTGCGGTTGTCTTAATGGCGTATGCGATCGGGATGTTTGTCTATCTGGGTCGTGATGTGTTGGTTCGTGTCTTCTACGCACTGGGAGATGGAGACACCCCGTTTCGCATCAGCATTGTGAATATCTTTCTCAACGCCCTTTTTGACTTCATTCTGATCAAACCGCTAGGTCTACCAGGCTTAGTTTTGGCTACGGTGTCTGTCAATGTCATCTCAATGATCGCGCTTCTGTGGTTTCTTGACCGCAAGTTGAACGGGCTGCCTCTGAGAGAATGGGCACTGCCACTGGCGGGATTAGCGATCGGAAGCGTCTTAGCAGGGCTTGCCAGTTGGGGCACTCTTCTCGCTTCTCAAACGTTTTTAGGAATGAATGGATTACTCAATCTCATCGGGCAACTCAGCCTATCGGGTTTCGTCGGCTTAGCCGTCTTTGCGCTCATTGCTAGCCGCCTCAAGCTCCCCGAAGTTGATCTCTTTGTCGGTCGTATCCGTCAGCGTTTTGTAAAGTAGAAGAACGCTATAGGATTCTCGACATCCCATGACTTACACAGTAATCTATGACGGACAATGCAACCTCTGCTCCAACTTGGTGCAGTTGCTCGAAACGTTGGATCACGGCGATCGCTTCCAATACCTTCCCATGCAAGACCAGACGGGACTCGATCGCTACAACATCACGGCTCAAGATTGCGAAATGGGCATGATTCTCATCGATAATCAACAGCTCGATCGGCGTTGGCAAGGCAGCAACGCGGCTGAAGAAATCGGTCGCATTTTGCCATTCGGCAGTGTGTTTGTCACTGCCTATCGAGGGTTGCCCGGAGCGAAATGGATGGGCGATCGTGTGTATGAACAAGTCCGAGACAATCGATATGCTCTATTTGGACGACGATCCAGCACCTATCAAACTGCCTATCCCACCTGTGATACTGCTTGCGAGACCTATTTTTCTAAATGACCGACCATCCTTGGCAGCAAGAATCTGTGATCCGTCACAGTCAGCGCTTAATCAACAGTTTTCAACACTGGACAAAAACTCCGCTCATCACAAGTTCGGTTGAAGAGCACGCACGATCGCTCTTTGAAGCTCCCTTTGTGGTGGTGTCTCACGGCACTGAATCTGATCCGATTTTCAACTATGGCAATGCTCAGGCGTTATCGTTGTGGCAATTTGACTGGAATTCTTTTATTCAATTACCGTCTCGACGATCAGCGGAGCCTGTTGAACAAATTGAGCGCGATCGCCTTCTGTTAGAAGCTAAAACCAATGGCTACATCCGCAACTATCGGGGCGTTCGCATCTCTAGCACCAGACAACGTTTTTGGATTGAAGATGTGATTCTCTGGAATGTCTTGGACGAAAATCAGCAGCGCTGCGGTCAAGCTGCCACCTTCTCTCATTGGAACTTGATTAGTTCTTAAAATTCGACCTGGCGGTTTGGGTCTCAAACTGACCTTCTCGCCAAGTTCCTTCGATTCGAGTGTGGTTGGCAAAAATATACGTTCCTCGTCCGTGGCGCTTGCTCTGTCGAAACTCGCCCTCAAAGCGATCGCCATTCGAGAAGGTGCAAACCCCAAAGCCGTTCATCAGCTCGTCTTGAAATTCTCCTTCACAGCGCGTTCCATCTCGATACGCAAACACGCCTCGCCCATATCTCTTGTTATCTTGAAACTGTCCCTCATAACGATTGCCACTCGCAAACGCGCAAGCTCCAGATCCGGTGAGAAAATCATTCCGAAATTCCCCTTCGCAGCGCGTTCCATCTCGATAAGTAAACACGCCTCGCCCCTGTCTCCGATTATTGCGAAATTCCCCCTCATAGCGATTGCCGCCTGCAAATGTGCAGCTTCCTTGTCCATTTAGCAAGTCATTCTGAAATTCCCCTTCACACCGAGTTCCATTGGCATAGACAAAAATTCCTTTTCCCTGCCGACGGCTGTTTTTTAACTCCCCCTGATAGCGGTTTCCACTAGGAAACGTGCAGGTGTGAAAGCCATTTAATGCTCCGTCTTTGAGTTTTCCATCGCAGTAGCCACTCCTCAACGTGCTTATAGCTCTGTTAGAATTTTGCCCTCCCATTATTCCCCTAGAAGGCTGTGAAGCAGTCGTTTCCGAAGAGATCGCAGTCAGACTGATAAAATTAACGCTGGCAGCTACTAATACTCTCCACCCAACTTGACTTAACTGAATAGCGAATGATGGAGGGGTCGAGATTGTCATTGCTAATTTGACTGTTTGGAACATGATGGTATCAATTTCACATACTTATTACTGATAAAGCACCCTTTAAACTAACTGTACGACAGGTTAAGTGTCACAGCTTCGGCAAAATCGCCTTGTTTCCCTGATCGCTCTTTAAAAGAAAGAAATAAGTTTGGGGGATTCGATCGCAGATTTCTAGCCAGAGAGGTCAACTCTACTCTCAGGCTAGTTTCACAAACTTAAACCTCAACCCAGATAGCGGTCATTTGTTTATGCTTCCCTTCCTAACCATTTTTTCGATCGCGCCAATCCTTCCTCTACCTTCTCTACCTCAAAGATCTACTCCAGTTTCGTTCTCCCCAACTCTTACGATTCCTCTTCCAGAGAGTCTTCCACCTCAAGAGGCTCTACAGCCACAAGAGTTTATTCAACCCCAAGAGATTCGTCCTCTTCCTGGGGCGCTAGATGATATTCCTGTTTTTAACAGCAATAGCCCCGAATTGGTAATGACTGAAGGAGTTTTGCTCTCTACGTTTCCTTCTGAGGGCAAAAGAGTTCCTTCTGCTCACCTAAACTTTGCCTTTCAAGGACGATTTGACCTCTTTTCTCATCACCTTTCTAAAGCCAGCAACCTGAGAGAAACGCGAAGTCTCTTTCAGGGCATCATTCTCTATAATCCCAACTCGCGACCCATAACCATAGAGGTCTTACAAGCGGCAACTTATCTGACTCGTCCAGATGCCCTATTTATTGATTTGCCTTCTTATGTAGACGATCCGCTTGGCAAGGTTTATGCAGGTCCGGGTAGTCGCGTCGTTAATGATATTTTGCGGGGTCGCAGACAGGGTAGTTGGGTTTCTTCTATAGTTGTTCCGCCTAGACAAAGCCAGATGTTGATGAATTTGCCAATCCCCGCAGGAACGGTGATTCCTACATCTAATGGTCGCTCTACTCTGATG
>JBBRMC010000432.1:0-3984 GCA_038231055.1 Leptolyngbyales cyanobacterium | reverse complement strand
TTAATTAACTGAGTATAGGTTCGTCGTGACCACGGAAATCGTCCCAATTTACGAATGCTAGCATCGTCGATCGCCACTAACACTAAGCGATCGTCCCAGGAAGTCTCTCCTCGCAGTTGGAATAGAGCTTTATAAGACAGATTTTCTAATGGCTGCAAAGCCCCTAACTTAAACATTACTGCCGTCAGCAAAGCAGTGATGCCTCCCGGCAGAAACCGCCACCCATGCTCACTCAAGCGCCAGTTCATAAGCCTCAGTTTTTCCAAGCGGAGTGGTAACGATGACCTTGACGCGGGGGTAGGACGAGGCATAAAACACCGCACTAAATCGACCATCACGATCGGTGGATTGGGCAACCCCATTAACCGTGAGCGCATTGACTGGATCAGTTTGACCAACCAGTCGAAATCTACGAACTCTTTGCGAATCGATTTCTTGCTGCACTTGATAGCGCAAACTTGGATCGTTCTTCAAGGGTACAGGGATCGAGGGCGGTTCACCAGAAACTGTAAAGTTTTGATACCCTGCCGCGACTTTAACATCGGCTCCCCTTGCAGAAGTCATGACTGCCCCCTGTCGCGTTGCTAACCCGGTCTTGCCACCCGGCTGAATGGATAGACCAAATTCGGTTCCTCGAACGCCACTTAACCCGGCAGGCGTTCTGATTTCGAGCCGAGAACCGCGATGGTTAAAGCGACGGAGCTTTAAATAGACTCGCCCTTGAGGAACCTCAAGTTGAGTAATGCGCCCGTTATCAGCAGCGATGCCCAGCGATCGCACCCGCAGAATCGTGTTTTCAGAAACGCTAATCGTGCCCACTCCGGTATCAACCAGTAAGGTGGCTGTAGCATTTTTGCCTGTCGAAAGGCTGTCTCCTACCCGTTCGAGTCGATCGCCCATTTGCGCCGCTTTTTGAAAGGTGTCTCGTTGATAAGTGACTGCCCCTGTAATCTGCTGAACCGCAAGCCAGCGATCGACGCGAATCGGAATAGAGCGTTGAGCCATCATTGGTGCATCACTCAGCAGACATAAACTGGCAATGAACGTCGCGGCTAGTAAGAGTTGATGTTTCATACGTTGTAGAGTTATAGACTGACCCTGATGTTGAATCAGTATGGCAGTGGAGAATACTGGAAGCTAAGGAATGTGGATTAAATAACTTAGAGAAATGTTGGGTTTGGAGTTGAGCCGCTTGCCCTCATCCCCTAACCCCTTCTCCCCAAGGAGAAGGAGAACTGGACTCTGACTCCCTCTCCTCCGGGAGAGGGTTGGGGTGAGGGAGAGTTCGGTCTTATTGAATCCACGATGCTAAGGAGCCTACCCAGATCAACAATCGTCAGACGGGTGACAGCTTTGCCTGAATCACCCTACAATTTCAGTTCATTTGAGTTCGCTACTGACATGAAATTTTACATCTGTTTGACTTTAGGACTGTCTCTGCTCTCGACAATGGCTGCCCCTGCGTCTCAGGCTGCTGCTCGATCGGTGGATCAAGACGTTGCCTGTGATGTGCTGGTGGTTGGGGGCGGATTGGCAGGTGTGGCAACCGCTTATGAATCGCTAAAATCGGGTCACACGGTCTGTCTGACGGAGATCACAGATTGGCTGGGCGGACAGGTTTCGTCTCAGGGCACGTCGGCGTTGGACGAGAAAAAGACGCAACGATCGCAGCTTTATTTCCCGCAAGGCTACAACGAGTTTCGGCAGCGATTAGTCGATCGCCACAAAAATCAAAAAACGCCAGGAAACTGCTGGGTGAGTCTGGTGTGCTTTTTGCCTAAAGAGGGAGACGAGATTTTGCAAACCCTATTGCGCGAAGCCGAACAGCAGGGAAACGGCAAACTGCTATTTTTTCCCAACACGGTGGTCAAAGATTTGCAGCTAGGCACCGTTGGTACAGGGCAGCAGATTCAATCCGTTCGCAGCATTCAGCATCGTCCTGCACCGGGCGCACCGCCTTTAAATAGTGAGCCTTTATCTCAAACGATCGCCGACACCTACAGCGAAGAAGATTCTGCTCGATTCACAAAGACGATCGTTCGCTTTGTGCCACCGCCTTCTGGCAAGTGGTATGTCGTCGAAGCTACCGAGACGGGAGAGCTATTAGCGTTAGCCGATTTGCCCTATCGTCTTGGCGTAGATGGACGGACTTATACCAATCCGTCTTCGTCTAGTTCTAGTGATGATCCCTATTGTCCCCAAGCATTTACTTACACGTTTGCAATGGAGGCAACCGCAACGCCCCAAACGGTTGAACCGCCAGCATTTTATCCGCAATATGCTCAGTCCTATAGTTTTAATTCTGACCAATATGCTCAGGCTCCAGAATTGGTCTTTACCTATCGCCGAATTTTGAGCAATCAAGCTAGCGCGGGAACACGAACGATCGCACCCGGTGATATCTCAATGCAGAATTGGAACTGGGGCAATGATTATGGTCCTGGCACTTCGGCTGATAATTATCTCTATACGCGGCAGCAGCTTGCTTCAACAGGACAGCTCACGCCCGGAGGCTGGCAGGGAGGGCTGCGACCTAGCAGTTTGCAAGGCGGCGAGGAACAAGCGCTGGGTTATTTCTACTGGTTTGCGGCAGGCACGAGTGATGCCAAGCTGGCGACCAAGAAACCTTTTCCAAACGTGAAATTCCTTAAAGGATTGGATTCACCGATGGGCACGGCTCATGGGCTGTCAAAATATCCCTATATTCGTGAGTCGAGGCGGTTGGTTGGACGCTATGCTTACGGCTATCCGACTGGATTCGCGATCGACGAAATCTCAGCCTCGCGCAAAAATTTCCGCGATACCCCTTACTATCAAAATCTTCCTGAAGACACGTATCGAAATTTAGCAACCGCATTGGCAGGATTACGCACGATCGAGGTGATTCGAGGCAAGATTTCTCCGCAGGAATCGCAGTGGCGATCGCGGGCGCATATCTACCCTGACAGTGTAGGCATCGGTCACTATAATCTCGATTTTCACCCCTGCATGGTTGAGTCGCCACCCGAAAAACCAGGGAATCAAGAGCGCCCCGGAGAGCGACAGGGAGCCGATGAAACCTATCCGTTCCAGATTCCATTACGGGCAATGATTCCGCCGAAAATAGATAACTTGCTGGTGACGGGCAAAAGCATCGCGATGGATCACATCAGCGCATCGGCATATCGGGTTCATTCGGTCGAGTGGTCAGCCGGAGCTGCCGCCGGAACCACGGCATCATTTGCGTTAGAAACGGGAACGATGCCATACCAGCTAATTGAAAATCTACCCAGACCGAATGCAAATTTAGAACAGTTGCAAAAACGCTTAAATGCGAACGGCAATCCTACGGCGTTTCCAAACACATCGATCTTAAATCTCAACTGGAAAGACTGGAGATAAAATCTTTTGCAGAAGCTATCCATTGGTGAATCAAATCTAATAGACCTTTCTTAATTCGGGAGCGCCTCTTAGGAATGTGGATTAAATAAGACCCAGACTTTCCCTCACCCTAGCCCTCTCCCAGCAGGCTACCGTGTACACACAAGTTGATCCGATCCGTCATTGCCAAAACCTTTCGCCCCCTAACTCCCCCATTCTGGTGGACTTTGAGATGAAACGAGGTTTTAGAGGTCAAGCCATTTATCTTGTTCAAAGTCCCCCAATTTTGGGGGATTTAGCGATTATCTTAAATGTCAAGCTGGAAGAGCAACTTTTTCGGTTTCGGTGCCTTTGCCAGGAGCCACCCACGCCTTGCCCTGCTTGACTATGGCATTGAGAATCGTGAGTAGCTTATGCATACAAGCCACCAAGGCAACTTTCTTCTCTTTACCGCGCTGCAATAACCGCTCGTAGAACTCCTTCAAGACCGGATTGAAGCGAACCGCAACCATTGCCGCCATGAACAACACCTGTCGGACGTTGGCACGCCCCCCAGAGACCCGCCGTTTTCCTCTCATTTGTCCGCTGTCATAGTTAAAAGGGGCAACGCCCACTAAGGCAGCG
>JBBRMC010000431.1:0-3988 GCA_038231055.1 Leptolyngbyales cyanobacterium | reverse complement strand
TTTGATCGAAGTGCACACGCTTGAAGAGCTCGATCGCGTTCTCTCACTCGATGGAGTCACGATGGTGGGCATCAATAATCGCAACCTCAAAGACTTCTCAGTCGATCTTGACACCACTCGGCAGCTACTAGCAGTGCGGGGCGATCAACTCGCAGAAAAGGGGATTTTAGTCGTCAGTGAATCAGGGCTGCACACCTCTGCCGATCTGGATTTAGTCATCAACGCGGGTGCTCAAGCTGTTCTCGTTGGAGAATCCTTAATCAGACAGCCCGATCCGGGTCAAGCGATCGGGCAATTGGTGACTCGTTAGGCTGATGTTTTTCGTCGATCGTCTTTTCCTTTAGCTAGGTTTGCGTTACATGGAGCCGATTCCTCTTCCTTCGCACATTCACTATGAGTTGTTGCTGCAACTTTTAGAGCGACAGACCATGTTTGCTTTGTCTCAAAAGAAGCATCAGCGCGACCAAGTTCAACAGTTGATTATCACTCTGCGAAAAGCTTACTCTCAGCAAAAACAGCTAGAAGAGGACTGTCAGCGCAACAAATTAGAAGTCGAATATCGCTGGTCACTGAACAGTCTTGAAACGCCTCCCAATGTCGAAAAAGCTGCAAATATCCCTCAAGAGCCTAAAGTCTCGTGAGCCTGTGCGTCTGGCAATCTTTTAATCCATGGCGAATAGTTCTGATTTTGCGTCTACTATAGAAAGCTAAGTCGCAATCTCTCGAATGAGGTTGGGTTTTGGGAGGTTCCGAGTGTCTGAACCTAACGCTGATCAGAGTAAGAAACTGTCGGAGCAATCGTCCGATCGCTCTGTCACGTCAGAAATTTTTGCGAATCCTAACGAGTTAGAGTCGCAATTAGAGCAGATGCAAGCCAAAATTCGCAATCAAATCGAGCGAATTCAGGATCTAGAGTTGGCGCTAGATCAGTCAATTTCTAACCTCAACGAGCTACGATTACAAATCGTCAATCAGCAGTTTCTAGAAGAACATCTGGCTTCGACTGAAGAGATTGCTAACGTCCAGCAGCAGGCAATCAATCAGCTAAAGCGACAGTTTTCCGAGAAACAGACCGCGCTTGAGCAGCAAATTCATCAGGCGCAGATGCGAGAGCAAGAGTATCAGGCGTTGCTCGAAGCCGCGGAACTCTCTGCCCAAAATCAACATACTGAGCTACAGCGATTAAGAGCACAGGTGACACACGATCGCTCTGATGCCCCCGATCAAACCCGCCTAGCATCTCAAATTGACGAACTGCAAGTGGTCATGCAAACCCAGCAGCAGCAGGTATTAGAGCTAGAATCCCAAGACTTGACAGCGCACAGTTTGGCAGCAAACTTAGAACTGCAACTGCAAGAAGCACAGAAACAGATTCGACGGCTCTATCGAGAACTCAACGATCGACATACCGCGATCAATGAGCTAGAAGCCCGACTAGAGGGAGATTTCTCTGAGCAACCTCTCAATTCCTCTGCGTCGAGCCATTCAGATGCCCAAAACTCGCTGCAAAAAGTAGAAGAATTAGAGTCACAACTCGTTAAACAAATGGCAACTCAGGCGCTTTTGCAGCAAGCCTGTCAAGAGCTAGAACTCGATCGTGAACAAAATCAAACCCGCATTGCCGAATTAGAGCGACAAGCTGCCGAAATGCAAGAGCAAATTCTCAGTCAGGCGCAGCAAGCCAGCGAATACGAGACGGCTGTGCAGCACTGGAAAGACCGTTTCTACACGACTCAAGACAAAGTAGCGCAACTCAAAGATTTATTAGAAAATGGCTCTTCTGATTTGTCCTTAGAGCTAGCAGAAATCTTTGCAGCAATTCAGGCGACCTCATCGATCGACAGCGAACCTCCTCTAAAATCGAACGGCAGAGCCGATTCCTTTAATGAAGATCTCAAGATTGATTTACCTGACTTTTTGACCCGCCGCCGCACCTACCGGAATCGATCTTAAGAAGGCATTTCTAAAAGGATTATCAGAACTCTAGCTAAAATGGTGAGAGACGCTCTTAATGAGGCAGGGCATGATACAACAACTCCGCTACGGCAAAGAGGAATTTGCTCGACGTGGCAATGAGATTTATGAGCTTCAGGTGCGTCCTCAGGTCGAGAAAGGCAATTATGGCAAAATTGTGGCGATCGATATCGAGACAGGAGCCTTTGAACTTGCAAAAGATACGCTCACTGCCTCAGATCGATTGCTTGAACGATGTCCAAATGCTCAAATCTGGTGCGTTCGGATTGGATATAAAGGCGTTCATCGCTTTGGCGTAGGTCGTCTGCTGTAGCGTTATGATGCAGGGAATTGTTGATCAAAGCTGCGAGGCGACAATCCGTCTGGTTGTAGGTAATGCAGACTCACTAAGGCAAACGATCAATGCTGTCATTGATACAGGATTCACAGGCTTTCTGACCCTGCCTCTATCAATGCTTACCAGCCTCAACTTACGGGCATACCGACGTGAAGCGGGAACGTTAGGAGATGGAAGCACTTGTATTTTTGACGTGTATCGTGGCTCGGTCATTTGGGATGGGGCATTCCGACGAATTGACATCAACGCATCTGAGACAACACCTTTAGTTGGTATGAGTTTGCTCTACGGCTACCCAGGGCTGATTTATTGGAAAAAGAATAACCTTCAAACCCCATTGTTCCGTTGAGTTGGGAGACCAGGTTAGCCCCCATTGAACGAAGGAATCGGGCACCATGCCTTTTTCTCTGATAAATAAATCAGCCCTGCTACGGCTACCGGGTGCAGCTTGATACGATCGAGGGTGGCGCGGTTACGATTCAGTCGTTGAACAGTTTGAGTTGACTGTAGTTTCTTTTAGAAACACGCACTAAAGGTCTTTTCTAATTAATTTCTAATTGGATTAAAGCCGATCGGGGATTACTTGTGTAATCCTGGATCATGCACAAAAAATTGCATCCACACCCCTAAAAGGACACTCTCATGGACGACAAGTTAATGCTGATGATTCCGGGTCCGACTCCCGTGCCGGAGCAGGTTTTGCTAGCGATGGCGAAGCATCCGATCGGGCATCGCAGCGCTGACTTTGGCAAGATTATGGCAGAAGTCACCGCCAATCTAAAATGGCTTCACCAAACGCAAAATGATGTGCTGATTCTCACCGCAAGCGGCACAGGCGTAATGGAAGCAGGAATTATTAATTTTCTGAGTCCGGGCGATCGAGTGTTGGTTGGTTCAAATGGCAAGTTTGGTGAGCGCTGGGCAGAAGTCACTGATGCCTATGGGCTTAAAACCGAGCGCATCACGGCTGAGTGGGGCAAACCTCTCGATCCTGAGCAGTTCCGGGTGGCGTTAGAGGCAGACACCGAGAAGCAGATCAAAGCGGTTGTCATTACCCACAGCGAGACTTCAACCGGGGTGATTAATGACCTTGAAACGATCAATCGTCACGTTAAAGCCCACGGCGAAGCGTTGATTATTGTCGATACCGTGACCAGTTTGGGGGCAACAAACGTTCCAGTCGATACTTGGGGCTTAGATGTGGTAGCATCCGGTTCGCAAAAAGGCTACATGATTCCGCCCGGATTAGGATTTGTGGCAGTCAGCGCCAAAGCTTGGGATGCGTATAAAACGGCAAAACTGCCTCGCTATTATTTAGATTTGGGCAAATATCGCAAAGATGCCGCCAAAAACACGACTCCTTTCACGCCCCCTATTAATCTGTTCTTCGCTCTGCAAGCGGCATTAAGAATGATGCAGGCAGAAGGCTTAGAGCACATTTTTGCACGTCACCATCGTCTTTTAGCAGCGACTCGCGCCGCCGTAAAAGCAATGGAAATGCCTTTATTTGCAGCCGATGAGTGTGCAAGTCCGGCAATTACGGCGGTGATGCCGAGTGGTGTCGATGCCGAGCAAATTCGATCGGTGATGAAAAAGCGATTCGATATCGTGTTAGCAGGCGGACAAGATCACGTCAAGGGCAAGATTTTTCGGATCGGTCACTTGGGCTTTGTCAGC
>JBBRMC010000430.1:0-3994 GCA_038231055.1 Leptolyngbyales cyanobacterium | reverse complement strand
GCAGTCTGATCAGCACAGGATTGCTCTTAGGGTTTTATGAATGGGCACGGAAAGCGGAATTATCTGCCGATCGTGCGGCTCTTTTGGTGATGGATGACGTCAATCCTGTGCTTCACAGCATGATGCGATTGGCGGGAGGCAGCAGCAAATATGCCCATGAGGTGAGTTTAGAAGAATTTGCGCGACAGAGCGATCGCTATCAAGAACTCGACCAAGACGGACTCAATCAGGTTTACAAATTCTTGCTTTATAACAACGTCTCTGAGGGAGGTTTTCTCACCCATCCATTTACAGTCGAGCGGGTTCGCTTTCTTCAAGAGTGGTCAACGTCTGAGGAGTATCGCCAAATTCGTCAGGGCAACTATCCTCGATCGGGAGAAGGCGCGGTCAACGTTCCGGGAGAGGCGGCTAGCACTAAGGATGTGGATAATCTGCGGCGACAAATTGAAGACTTGCAGCAGGAAATCGATCGCATCAAGCGGTCTGAATAATTCGGTTAGATCTTAGACCTCCTTAGCTCGACTTTATCCATTTCAAATTGGAGCCATTCTCGGCAGTGTCTAGATTGCAGATAGGCTCTCAAACTTTTTCGGATATCCAGCGTTTAACCGATATCAAGAAAAGTCTAGAGAAAATCTGACATACCACAACCACGACCAAGTAAGGGTTTCAGAAATTGGATAAAGTCGAGCTTAGAATGAGTCATCATTCAACATCCCATAAATCGCCCAAATTGCCATCGCCCTCAAATAATGACTCGCCCGAAACGTTCCCGTCGCCGTGATCGCTTCTGGAGTGCGAAACTGCAAGCCGTGGGCATAGATTTGTCGCACGACTGCTTCCGTCAGCGTCATCGCTTCAGTTTTCATTCCCATTTGCACTAAAAAGGCTGCTAGACCGAAGTTAATGCCTGTCCAAACTTCGAGCGGGTGCGTCGCCTTGGGGTTTTCGGGAGACCCATCGAGACGAACGCCATTTGCTGCCCCGATCGAGGAACCAATGTGCTGATTAAATCGCACAAAACAAGCATCAAAGACCGTTTTGAGAGCTAACTCCGCGCACTCTGCCGGAACCACATCAGGTAAACCAAGCAATCTTGCATAAAACTGTCCGCAAAGCTGATCTGCCATCACCACATCAGAGCCACTATTGCTGTCGAGACGATAATATTGACCATTCCAGAGTTTTGATTGATAGATAGGACGTGATTGACTCAACCAAGTTTCAAAAATTGCAATAGATTCTGTAATTGATGAATGATTGGAATTAGTAGTGAGAATATACCCGATCGAGATCGCTGCCTCCAATGCTGCAATCCACAGACCTCCACAATAAGCGCTAACTCCTTGCAATCGCCAATCATCAAAAGTTTGATCGGGTGCACCAGAATTTTCAGGAATGCCATCATTATCCAAATCAAATGTTTTGAGATAATGAAGCGCCTCAACTACAGCATCCCAGCATTCACTCAAAAAATCTACATCCGTTGCACCTGTGAGAACATAATCGCGATAAACCTGCAATACAAAATCTGATCCTAAATCTTTCCAAAGATTACAGTCTTGATAACTGGTGTAATTGGTTCTTTCCCATACGTGTTCATTCGGTGCGCCTAGATCGTGAGGAGTGGCACCTGCAACTTTGCGAACCGCCATCGGACTCTCTGCCCCGATCGTGTAGAAATAGCCAATCACCCGCGTTCTCTCGTCGCTGCTCGGAATCGATCGAGCAAACGCCCGCATCACCGATTTCTCTAACTCAGACCACAGCATTAACAATCCAAAAGACCCATATAGTCTCACATCCAGACTTTCATACCAGCGATAATCGAGACACTCCAGCACCGCAAACTGACCGACTGGATCGCGTTCATCGGCGGCACTCCACAGCGCTCCGCCATCGGTGAGGTCATAAAGCTCATTAAACAACGCCATTTTGAACCAGTCCGGCAAATCGTCTCGATCAAGGATCGGCTGCTGCCAAGCTAGAATCTTTTCCTGCCAGGTTCGATAATGTTTCAACGCTGTACGGGCGATCGTCCAAGCATTGAGTCCGGTGCGTCCAAAAAAATCGGTATAGCGTCGGAAATAGTTGACTCCAGCAGCAAACTCCGTCACCGGAAAATCCCAACTGAGGACGAACGGAATTTTCAGAGTTTGTCCGGGTTTGAGGGTAAATCGAACGGCGATCGCGCTACCAATTTGCTCTCCGACCTGTGCGGGAGTTTCATCGTCTCGATCGGGCAGCGTCCCATCCTGCGAAAACGTTTGCCACACATCACTCCCATCCCCTACGGGATTCCAGCGAGTGTGATAAGAAACCTCCCAAAGATACGGGTTAAGAAGCGTCCCGATCGCCCACTGTCCATCGCCTTCTGAGGGATCGTCTACCTCGCTTTTTCCCATGACGACACCAATTTTCTGTTCATCCCCCGTTAGAGAATTGAAATTTCCGGCACTTTCTCCCATCCGAGGCTGATAGTCATAAAACGGGCTACCATCATCTCGCATCTGCACCTCTGGCGACTTGAGCGAATTAGTAAACCAGCCCGTCATATTCTCCCAAGTCAGCATTACACTCAGCGTAATCGGCTGGTCAGTGGGATTGTGCGCCGTCCATTCAAACACAGCGATCGGGTAACTCGTCTCCTGATAATTGTCGGCAACGATCGGAGAAAACTGTTCACACGTCAAATCGGCTTGAAACACATTCTCATAGACAAACCAACTTCGAGGATACAGCGCCGAATAGGTTCCGGTTGACTGTTCGGCTTGACTCGCCGGATACCGATTCCAGGTTTGCAAGCAGTCCGCCGATTCTGTACTCAACGCATACGCTTGAGTGTGAGTGCCCACCTGTTCAAACACACTAAACTGACAGGCTGGCATTGTTTGAAAAACGTGTTCACCGCCGTCGATGTGCCAGAGATTAAAATCGCCCCGCGACGATCGCCCCACACACCCCGCTCCAAATCCGCCCAACGGCATCCCATGCCAAGCCCCATCATCTAAATTGCTGGCATAGCGGACGGTATAAGGCTTTTCCCACCCTAACCCGATCGGACGGCTCCAAGCACAGGCGGGAATATTGACGGACGGCTGCTGTTTTTTCATCTCCCGATTTTACGGGAAATGGGAGACGGTGCAATCGCCTGACAAAAAACATCCTCAACGGTATACGATCGAGACTTACACCAAGTCGCCAATGGCTAAAGAAATGGGACTTAAAATCATTGAAAACTTCGACAGCAGTTTCTCTCTCGATCCTGAAGTCAAGACTGCGTTGTTTGAGTTGCTGAAAAGTGAGGCGTTTTTGCAGCAAGTATCGCAAGCATTGCCTTGCGATCAGGTCGAATTTACAGAACTCCTCTTTCAGCCCATTCCCTACACGACAGCAACACCTAAAGGAATGCCCGCCGAATTTGAGAAGTTTCATCAATCCGCAGAGCACGCGATCGTTAATGTGCCTCCAAACTTTATGTTCAAAGCAAAAGTCTTTAAGCCCAGTCGATTATGCGCCATTTATAGAAAAGTTCGATAACTCTAGCCGTATTGTTCAAAATGACTTCTCAAAACGATATTCCAACTCTCGCGAGTTTGGACTACATTCCCTACATCAACGATTTAGGGCAACTGCCCGAAGAACTTCGCGGAAAAGTTGGGGCGTATGCTGTGTTTGATCAACAGAAAACCCTGCAATTCGTAGGATTTTCTCGCGACATTTTTTTAGGATTAAAACAGCATTTAGTCCGTCAACCGAGCGGCTGTTATTGGGTAAAATTTAGTCCCGTCGATCGTCCCAGCCGCACCCTGCTCGAAGGCATTCGAGACGCTTGGATTACCGAAAACGGCTCGACTCCTCCCGGCAACGGCATCGACGAAGCTAAATGGAATCAGCCCATTCAAGTCAAAGGGATGATGACTCCTGAAGAAGAGGCAAATTATACGAAGACGACGATCGAAGAGATCACCCAAATCAAAATCCTTAAAAATGT
>JBBRMC010000429.1:0-4015 GCA_038231055.1 Leptolyngbyales cyanobacterium | reverse complement strand
GACAATGCTGATCAGCGCCTTACTCCATTAGGTCGAGAGATTGGACTGATTGACGATCGCCGTTGGCAACTCTACACCACTAAACAAGAAAACATTACGGCTGAAAAAGAGCGATTGCACGAGACACGAGTTAAAGAACACGATGAGAATGGCAAAGCGATTACTAAAAATACCCAACAGGCAATCAAAGGATCAATCACCCTCGCAGAGCTTCTACGTCGTTCTGGATTTCACTATGGCGATTTGGACCAACATGGATTAGGAAATGGGGCGCTCGATCGGGCTGAAAAAGAAGGCGCAGAAATTGATATCAAATATTTTGGCTACATTCAACGCCAACAGCATCAGATCGATCAAACTGCCCGCCAAGAACATCGCAAGCTGCCGGAAGACTTGAATTACGCCACAGTCACAACTCTCTCAAAAGAAGCGAGAGAGAAATTGGCGAAAGTGCAGCCGATGACGATCGGACAAGCCACTCGTATCGGTGGCGTAAACCCTGCGGATATCAACGCACTGCTGGTTTATCTAGAAATTCAATCTCGCCAAAATGCAGTGCTGACTTGACGCAACTCACACGCCTTTAGGAATTGCAGAGTGATGAAGTATTAATGGATCGCTCAGTCCTCGTCAGCGCTCTAGTAGGTTGAGCGATGTCGAAACCAATGGACAACGAGAGCAAAAGATTTTTTCTCGCAAGTCTCTTAGGAACGTGGATTTATTAAGGTGCAACTTCTCACCCTCACCCTAGCCCTCTCCCCAAGGCGAGGGAACATGACTCTAGCTCCCTTCTCCTTGGGGAGAAGGGTTGGGGATGAGGGCTGAAGACGCTCACAAGTCTTACAGGGTATTTAATCCACGATCCTTAGGATCAACAGTCCGAACAGTTTTAGATTTCAAACGATCGAATGCGGGGTTCAGCCTCTGTCTCAAAAAATGTTCGGAGTATTGTCGCGTAAGCATTCAGTAGTTCATTGACTTTAATGCTTAAGATGGTTTTGCCGCCTGAATTGTTGGTGTTGGCAATGTTTTGAGACAGTCGGCATAGCGACCAGCGTTAAGTTTTTAACTCCTTGATTCCTCTGACCTTCGGTGCTGATATAGTACTGAAATAATCTATCGGTTCTGGCGAGGAGCAGTCGCCAGAGGAAACGGGGAAAGTCTGGTGCAAGTCCGGCGCTGTCCCGCAACTGTCATGAGGGCGATCGCGCTTTCTAAGTCAGAATGCCCGCCGATATATAGTCCACACTGTTTCATCTGCGAGGTACAGAATGAGAACTTCTATGCAAGTTTCACGATGGCAGCGAACCGAGCGATTCGTTTTGTCCATGCCAGCCCAAGCAATTCTCTACGTTGTGCTGTGGTCGCTCATTATCTGGCTGGTTTATTTCAGCACCTATCCTCCTGTCCATAATGCAGTGCATTCCCTCCGACACCACACGCTGGGTGTGAGTTGTCATTAATGGTTGGGTTCAGCATTTACAGGAGTCTCTCATCATGTTTTCAACGTTTAAATGGTCTAGGTTACTAGGCGCAGTTTGTGCTGTCAGCGTTCTGTGTTTTGCAGTCATTGGTTTTTCTCAATCGCCCCAAGCCGCTATACAGTTAGTTACGGAGCCACCGATCGCTCAAGCAACTCCACTGGAAGCCGAAGCGACGAAATATTTAGGGTCAGGGCAGTATAAGTCACCTGTGCAACTCAAATTCCAAGCACGAGATGTGGCAGGTGTGCCATTGCAAGATGCGCGATATCATCTGCAAATTCTGACTCCTGCCCCAACACCCTGGTTCACAACAGACTTCCCGATCGTGGAAGGAACTAAACTGTTGGACATTGAAGCCGATGCTCCTACAGGCGAGTTTCAGATGCAGCAGGTGTTCCCCATTCGAGGAACCTATCAGTTGCAGGTTGATGTGACTCCGATCGCCGCTAACGCCTTCGCGCCGATTCAGCAGACGTTAAAACTGACGGTTCCCGAAAATCCTTTGAAGTTCCGCTACTTTCCGTTCGTTCTAGCTGTGTTGCTGGCGATCGGGCTTGTGGGTGGTTGGATCATCGGGGGTCGCCAAGAAATACAAACTGGAGAAATTGCTCCACGGCGGGTGCGGCTGTTGCTGAGCGGCGTAACGGTGCTAGCGATCGGTGCCCTGCTATTTTTTGATGTGAGTGCCGAATTTGCTCAGGCTCAGGCAGCCATGTCCATGCCAGAGGAAGCATCGACAGCAGGTAACTCTGGTTTGATGCAGTCACAAGGACTAAAACTGGAACTGACTGGAGATCATCAAACGGCTGTCGGACAAATAGCCTCATTCCAGGCAAAACTCACCGACAGTCAAACCAATCAGCCCGTGCGTGATGCCATCTTTGCGATTAAATCGACTCAATTGGAAAATAACTGGGTTGCTTTTGCTTATCAAGGTGTTCCGAATGCAACCGGAACATTAGCGTGGCAAGAACAACTCTTTGATGGCGCGCCCCACAAAATTGAAGTGGATGTATCGCCTGCTCCCAGCAGTACTAGGCAGTTCCAGCCCTTTCAAACGACAAGAGAAATTGAAGTAGAGGGAATTGCTCCTCCTGTCTCAGTTCGACTTGTTGGCTTATTCTACTTCACAGGGGTTTTGGTGCTGGGGTTAGCGATTGGGCTGTGGCTTCAGCATCGCCGCTTGCAAAGAGCCTAGTCCATCCATTGCTCTACTTTCTGCAATGCAACACTGTGAGGTTAGTTCTTGCTGAACAATCACTCCCCAAATTCTCAAGAGAGCCAAACTTTTTGTAGTTCCAAGTGGCAAGTAGAATGCCAAGCTGTGGCTGTAAGCCGGGTGTGGCGATATTGCCTGATTGCAATTGGCAGTGCGAGTAGTCTGGTCTATCCTCACGCGCCGCTGGTTAGTTTTGCAACGCTAGCGGGAATCACCCTCAGCCGCAGACAGGCAGTTGCTTCTGCTTTATTAATCTGGTTTGCTAACCAATTTTACGGCTTCACGATTCGGCACTATCCGTTCAGCGCGATCGCCTGTTTGTGGGGTGTATCAATGGGGTTGGGAACGATCGCGGTTGCCTTGATCGCCTCTATGCAGCCGCGATTTAGCTATCGGAGTTGGGGAGGCAAAAGTATATGGCTAGGAATTGTACTGCTGCTGGGGTTTTGCGTTTATCAAAGCAGCACTCTATTTGTGAATCAATGGGTAGGAATGCATGGTCTCACGGCTGATGTTTTCCTGCGGATCTTGCTGCGAGAGGTGATTTGGGCGATCGCCCTATTTACCCTCTACACCGTCATAGTGCTGAACCATCAGCGCATTCTAAAGCGTACTCTCCGCTGAGTCATTGTCTCAATTGAGACAATGACTCTATTTGGTCTTTCATAAAGTTCACTGCTGCGAGTGAATCTTCTCGATTGCCACCGAGCAAAAGACGCGATCGCGTCCCGCTTCGCTAACGAATGGCAAAACCGCTGTATGCTCCTCCCACAATTGAGTCAAGCTTTGTCCTCATGAGTTTATTTTTTGTACTTGGCGTTTTCCTTCTATTAACAGCGAGCATCGGGCTGTATTTAATCACCGCTCGCCGTTACCAATCGTCTGATTCTGTTGCCCGTTCCTATGACCAATGGACAGAAGACGGCATTTTAGAGTTTTATTGGGGCGACCATATTCATCTAGGTCATTACGGTTCACCGCCGCGCCGTAAGGATTTTTTGACAGCGAAATCTGACTTTGTGCATGAGATGGTGCAGTGGGGTGGGTTAGATCGCCTTTCCTCCGGCACAACCGTCTTAGATGTCGGCTGTGGCATTGGGGGAAGCAGTCGCATCCTCGCACAAGATTATGGGTTTGATGTGACTGGAATTACGATTAGTCCCCAGCAGGATAAACGGGCACAGGAACTTACGTCTGAGGAACTGACCGCACAGTTTCAGGTCGATGATGCAATGGCGCTCTCTTTTCCAGATGAAAGTTTTGATGTGGTCTGGTCGATCGAGGCAGGTCCCCACATGCCCGACAAAGCCAT
>JBBRMC010000428.1:0-4022 GCA_038231055.1 Leptolyngbyales cyanobacterium | reverse complement strand
GTGAACAGAATGCTAGCTCCAACCAAAGTCCCCAACAACCAGGGTGCATCAAACGGAAACTGAAACCAAATCATGCCGCCTAAAAGTAGGGTGATAATACCGTTACCCAACACCCACGTCCAGTTTTGCTGTGGACGTAATCTGAATGCCAGAATTAGCTCAAATGCACCTTCAAATAACAAGAAGCTACCCAGCAAAATGGTGAGCGTCAACGTGCCTGTCAGAGGCGAAACCAACAGCATGACTCCCGTTGCAATGTAGAGGATGCTTAGCAACAGTTTCCAGATAAAGCCGCCTTCTTGACGCGTTTGAAATGCATAACCAAACTTTGCAAACCCCGCTGAGAGAATGATTAGGGCAATCCAGGTTTCAGCGACGATCGTTGAAAATCCTGGTAGCAAGATTCCAACGAGTCCCAACACAATTAATAGAATGCCGATCCACAAGGAAGATTTATCGCTTGGCTTGTTCACATCGGGTGAAACATTGGTTGTCATATAAGATTTTTTCCTATACATGAGTGATTTCTTAGTTCACACTAGAAGACTTCTTCTAGATCCGTTAGCCCCTTAAGAGAGAACCTCGATCGTCTAGAGATCTGACTTTAGCGATAGGAACGTTAGCCAAAACGACCTTCAACATAGTCTCTAGTACGACGTTGAGACGCTTTCATAAAAATCTGGCTAGTGGAGCCAAATTCAATTAAATGACCAATGCGACTTTCGTCGGTGCTGAAGAATGCAGTGTATTGAGAGACGCGAGACGCTTGCTGCATGTTGTGAGTCACGATCGCGATCGTCAATTCTTGTCGCAGTTGGTCGATCAGTTCTTCGATTTTCATGGTGGCGATCGGGTCGAGAGCAGAGCAAGGTTCGTCCATCAACAGAATTTTGGGTCTAACCGCTAATGCCCGAGCAATACACAAACGCTGCTGCTGTCCGCCTGACAATCCTAATGCTGATTTATTGAGATTATCTTTGACCTCATTCCACAACGCCGCACTTTTGAGGGCAGATTCGACCGTTTCATCTAAACTGACTCGACTGGGGCGACTGTAGACTCTCACCCCATAGGCTACATTGTCATAAATGCTCATCGGGAAGGGGTTTGGCTTTTGAAACACCATGCCAATCTGTCGGCGTAATCGATTGAGGTTGACCTGACGGCTGTAGATATTTTGACCAAAAAACTCGACTTGACCCTCAACGCGCACGGTGCTTTCGAGTTCGCTAATGCGGTTGAGTGCTTTGAGAAACGTTGATTTGCCGCAGCCCGACGGTCCGATAATCGCAGTGACTTGCCCTTGATAAATGTCTATTGAGACAGACTCGATCGCTTTTTGACTGCCATAATAAAACGCCAAATCTTTGACGCGCATCGCTGGAGCCATTTCACCTGCTGTAGAGGGATCAATGACTGAATCGTGAAAGCTAAACTGCATAATCTAAAGAAACTTAGAACGATTGGAAATAACAACGCGGGATGCAATGTTAACCAGTAAGACGATCCCAACGAGAATTACAGAAGCAGTCCAAGCTAATGTGTTTTGCTCGGCGTAAGCAGAATTGGCATAGTTATAAATTAGAACGGATAGGGAAGCGGTCGGACTGGTTAATCCTTCAAACCAGTTTTGACTAAACAGTGCTGTGAATATCAGAGGTGCTGTCTCTCCTGTCGCTCGTGCAACCGCAAGCAAAACGCCTGTGGTAATTCCGGGCAATGCGGACGCGATCGTGACTCTAAACACGGTTTGAAATCGGCTTGCACCCAGGGCAGACGACGCGAGTCGTAGCGAGGTTGGCACTAATTTCAAGGCTTCTTCGGTGGCTAAAATGACGATCGGGAGCATAATCACAGACAAAGCAAATCCGCCTGCGAAGGCTGAAAATCCCTTAAAGGTGAGAACTACTACCGCATAGGCAAAGACTCCGACGACGATCGAAGGCACGCCGCTCAGCACCGTTACCACAAAGCGGATCAGGTTCGCGATCGGGCTTCCCTTACTAAATTCCGCCAGGTAAATTGCGGTTAATATGCCGACTGGAATGCTAATTAGAGAGGCAATTCCGACCATAATCAGCGTGCCTACGATCGCGTTTGCAAACCCGTTGGGTACGCCTTCCATCCCTACCGGAGCAGGCAGATTGGTTAAGACTTCCCACTTCAGATTGGGGATGCCCTGACGCAGAATTTCAAACAAGATTGCAAGCAGTGGCAGCAGGGCGAGTCCCGAAAGGAGGAACGCGATCGCCGTCATTCCCTTGTTAAAGGCTGCCCTTGCCGGAGGTAGGGAGCGACACAGTTCTTGAGTGATTGAAGTCTCTTTCATAGTTGACCGCCCGGTTTGAGGAATTTCACTAGGACGATCGCGACCATATTCACAATTAGAGTTAAAGCAAACAAAATCAGTGCGAGATACATCAACGCTCCAATGTGCAGCCCGTCACTTGCTTCTGCAAACTGATTTGCTAATAGCGCTGGAATGGTATTACCTGGATTTAATAACGAAGTGCTAATCTGGTCTGAGTTTCCGATCACCATCGTGACTGCCATCGTCTCACCCAATGCTCTGCCTAATCCCAACATGGCTGCTCCTAATATGCCAGAGATAGCAGAGGGTAACAATATTCTAAAAATGGTTTCCCACTGCGTTGCTCCTAACGAAGCGGATGCGCTACGTAGTTCTTTGGGAATTGCAATCAATACATCTCGACTAATGGCGGCGATCGTGGGCAAGATCATAATGGCTAGAATAATGCCTGCAATCAACATACTTGGACCCGCAGGCTCAGAATTAAAAATAGGAATCCAGCTTAAATGCTGAAAAAGCCACTGTTGAGCTGGCTGTAGGAATGGAATCAGAACAAAGATTCCCCACAACCCAACAATCACACTAGGAATCGCTGCAATCAATTCGACGACGAACGCGATCGGAGAGCGTAGCCACGGCGGTAGAAAACTTTCACTCGTTACTACAGCAACCGCTAACCCGACTGGCAGAGCGATGATCAGCGCGATCGCCGAACTCACCACCGTCCCGTAAATGTAGGGCAACGCCCCGAAGGTCAGTTCATTAATATCCCAGTTCTGAGTCCAGAGAAAGCCGAAGCCAAATTTCTCGATCGCGGGTTGCGCTTGCCGAAAAATCACCCAACTCATCCACCCCAACACAATCACGACAGACAACGCAAACCCCTGAACAAGCCAAGTAAATCCCTGGTCAACACTGGAGCGATTGCCATCTTGACCGATGAGATCGACCGCATTTGGGCTGTCTCGATCGAGCAGGTTTTTAGCAGGTTCAGGGGTTGCAGTCATGGGTTTAGAATATGAAGGTTGTGCGAATGGTGCCGACATACTCAGTGCTGTTGCTGTTGTTGTGCTCCGGGTTAAGAATCACTAACAAACCAGGCGTGATCGAGATGTTGTCATTGATGAGATAGCGATAAAAGCCCTCTAAATGGAGAGACGTATCGAGATCGCGACGACGTGCTTGATTGACCTGCGGGTTTCTAACTCCATAATCGCTGCCTCCCGCTCTAGGAGGCATTCCCACGACCAGACCTAACAGGTTGCCTTCTTTTAAGAAGTCAGGAAACGCTAGTGTCAATGCCCAGTTCCAAATATCGGCTTTGTCGCCCTTGTTAATGATTGGGTCAGCCGCCAAGCCGCCGCCTGTCTTCAGGGCTTCTGCGCGAGTATAGCCACCCCATGCCGACACAATCATGCCAGGGCTGAGCCGCACGCTCCCTTCCAGTCCAAACGAATTGGTTTTCGTCGGCGTAGTGGTGATAGCGTTGTTAAACGGGCTGTCAGCAAATGCGCTTCCCGTGCCGCCTGAGATGCCAGTGCCATTGCGGTAAAAGCCATTCACATACGTCAAGCCGAGACTCACTGCCGGAGTTGGCTGAAACACCAGTTGACCCAATGCCGTGTAGTTGCCGTTAAATAAGCCTCTCCCGTCGGTCGGATCGTTGACGTTCGGGGTGGTTCCGATCGCGGTCGGCACTAAGTAGCCCAGT
>JBBRMC010000427.1:0-4029 GCA_038231055.1 Leptolyngbyales cyanobacterium | reverse complement strand
GCGCTTGAACCATCGCACCTTGCCCGATTGCATTCGTGACCTGACCAATCAAGTCGAGCAGGTCTTTGCGTGGCTCGTCTGACCTCGCACGAGAAATTGCAAGTTCTGGCTTTCCTCTAACGACAATGAAACCACCCTGCCCAGGGCTAAAGCCACGGGGATTCTAAGCTCAAACAGCGATTGCAGGCAAAGCCTGTCTAACATCACCTAACTTAATGGTTGATGCCCCAACCCTTTGAATATTTATCGCGGCGTTTTCATCCCGCCCGTTTACTGACTGGCAGGATGGACACCGCCATTGCCGCACCTCTAAAGCCAACTCTTTCAAGACGTGCCCACAGTTTGAGCAAGTTTTGGACGAGGGATACCAACGGTCGATGAAGACTACTTCTTTTCCTTCCTTCTTCGCAACCCATTCAAGAATTTTCAGGAATTCCCCAAACGCAAGGTCTGAAATTTTCCGTCCCCAAAGACGCTGCATTCCTTGGAGGTTTAGCGTTTCAAAGCACAACACATCAAATTGACTCGTTAAGTCGTGTGCGAGTTTCCAGAACCAATCAGAACGGCGATTGGTCACGTCTTCATGCTTGCGAACCAGATTAAATCTGGCTTTTTCACGGTTGGCTGATCCCTTCCGTTTCTTGGAATGATTGCGACTGGCTTTCTTGATGGTATTAAGCGACTGTCTCAGAAATTGCGGCGATTCAATTTTGGAACCGTCTGAGCAAGTCAAAAACGTTTTCAAACCAAAATCAAATCCAGCGATGCGACTCGTCTCGAATTTGGTTTGCAGTTCTTCAACGCTGTCAACCACGACAAACATAAACAGTTCTCCTAGTGGAGTACGTTTAATTGTCAAGGTTTTGACTGTTCCTTCAATCGGTCTAGAATTCCAATACTGATAGACGAGATTCCCTATTTTGATTCTGTTTCCGTCTAAGAACTTATAGCCAGCTTGTTTGAGCGTGAACGATTTGTATCGTCTAACTTTCTTAAAGTTGGGCGGTCTAACTCCTTTTTTGTGGTGCTTAAAGAACAGTTGGTAGGCTTTCTCAATGCGTTGGCAGATATCCTGTACCGCTTGAGATCCGACTTGTTGCCAGAATGCTTTACGCTTTCTCAACTTGGCAATATGAGCCTGAAGTTTCGCACAGTTCAAATGTTTGCCCCACATTCGGTAGTACCGTTTGTGGAGGGCAATACAGTGGTTATAGATCACTCCAGCCGCGTTAATTGAGCGCTTGAGAAATCGATTCCGCTTGTGACTGTAGAGCTTAAACTTCAAAGTCTTCATGCTAGAATTGTAGCATATTGACGGCATACTGACGACATGAAAAAGCTAACCGTGCGATGCTCAGATGAAGAATATGAGCAACTTCTCAAACATTGCGAGAAAAAAGAAAGAAGCCTAAACGATGTGATGCGTGAACTCATTCGTTCTTTGAACTCTGTGGCTTAACAGCCACTTGAGAACCCCTTTTACATCCCCATGCTTAAAAGACAGGGGCTTTAAGGGTTCTCAAACTCTCCGTTCCCTGGTAAATTTCTAATGTAATAGAGGGCACTCCGAGAACCGACAAAGTCTGATAGTACTGAGAAAGTTAGGTTCGGATTCAATTTGGCAATTCTAAATTAATCGGGTGCGTAAATTTTGAATAAAGTAATTCATCAACTATCTGACCCGCTCTGTAGGGTTTGTAACACTTAAATAAGTTGAAGTTTATAAAGGTTGCTTCAGCGGCTCAATGGGTCTGCTCTCTACCGTCGGAGTTCTGCTAGTCTTGTCTAGTTATGCACTTAAGCTGCGACGACTGAACTGAGTTTTCGATTTGTGTATAAAATAAATCATGGCACTCTCCGAGCGTGACTCATTACTGCAACTGTTTAAGTGGCTGTTTTGACATTTCTTCACAACGGACAGCGTGGCAGAATTGTCCGATCGACTCACCCCCAGTTCCCTATCAAAGCTCAAATGGCGACTATTCTCGTAATCGAAGATGAGGAAATAATTCGTGATAATTTGTTGGAGATCCTCAACTTAGAAGGATTCCAATCGATCGGCGCTGAGCATGGCGTGCTTGGAGTACAAAAAGCCAAAGCTTACCTGCCTGACTTAATTTTGTGCGATATCTGTATGCCGGAGTTAGATGGCTACGGTGTGCTAGAAATGTTGCGTCATGACCCCACAACGGCTGCCATTCCGATTATTTTTCTAAGCGCTAAATGTGAGCCTACTGAGATTCGTCGGGGTATGAATCTGGGAGCTGATGACTATCTCACCAAACCTTACACGATCGTAGATTTATTAGAGGCGATTTCTTCTCGTCTTAAAAAATGTGCTAACTTGACTCAAATCTTTGCTAGACAGAGCACGTCTCTTCCCGACGGGTCGCCAAGCTCGGCTTATCTAGACCCCTTAACCAACCTTCCCAACCGCATCTTATTTTATCAACAGCTTCAGCAATGCTTAGCGAGGCAGGCATCCTTTGAGTGTGGGAAAGTAAAACAAGATGACGCGGCAGTTGCAGTCTTTTGCATCAATATCAACCGCTTTAGAACGGTCAATACGTCTTTTGGTTATCACATTGGCGATCGCTTGCTGCAACTAATGGGGCAGCGCCTCACTGCGATCATGGGAGATGGTGGGGTAGTTGCCCGTTTAGGTGCCGACGAGTTTGGCATTATCATCACCAGGCGGTCTCAAGAACAGGACGTTGCAGGCATAGCGCAAGCCATTTTAGTTGACGTGACGGCTCCTTATAATTGCTTTGATCATAAGATTCAAATTCAAGTCAGTGTTGGGGTGGCATTATACTCTCAGCAAAACAGTAGCCCAGAGCAGCTTTTGGTGCAGGCAGAAACGGCAAGACGCTGGTGTCAAAAGCAGGGGCAGAGCGGCTATATGTTTTATAGCCTGACGATGGATGCTTTAGAAGTTGAGCGGCGGTTGATTGAAGCTGACCTCAGCAACGCGATCGCCCATCAAGTCGCATCTGGGTTAAAACAAACGGAGTTTCAGCTTCACTATCAGCCTCAAGTCGATTTAGCGACAGGGCACATTATAGGCGTAGAGGCACTTTTGCGCTGGAAGCATCCGCGACGAGGCATGATTCCACCCAAAATCTTTATTCCGATCGCTGAAGAAATGGGGCTGATCGTATCCCTTGGAGAATGGGTGCTGCAAACTGCCTGCGCTCAGGCTCAAAGCTGGCAGACTTTGAGTGTGATGCCGCTCAAAGTTTCTGTTAATCTCTCAGTGCGGCAGTTTCAACAAGAAAAGTTGGCGCAGAGAGTCGGTCAAATTCTGAGCGAAACGGGCTTAAACCCAAAACTGCTGGTCTTAGAGCTAACTGAGTCGGTTTTGATGGAGGATGTCGGGGCGACCGTTTCGGTTTTGCGGGAGTTAAAGCAACTCGGCGTTGAGATTTCTCTTGACGATTTTGGCACAGGTTATTCGTCACTCAATTATCTAGCAGCCTTGCCGATCGATGCCCTCAAAATCGATCAAACTTTTGTTCGTCAGGGGGCGATTAATGTAGGAGCTGCTGCGATTTCGACCGCAATTATTACAATGGCGCAAAGCTTGAATCTCAGTGTGGTAGCCGAGGGTGTAGAAACTCAAAAGCAGCTTACCTTTTTGCAAGGGATCGGCTGTCAGGCAATGCAAGGGTTTCTCTATAGTCCACCGATTCCAGTTGATGAAATGCAGTCTTTGTTAAGTGCTAATCGTCATCTTCTTGCCAGTGCCTAAGAGCCATGATTCTTGAAGTCGCCATTCTCACCATCAGATCAGAACTGAGCAGCGAATTTGAGACTGCTTTTAGCAAAGCCTCTTCTATAATTGCTTCAGTGCCGGGATATCGGTCTCACGAGTTGCAGAGATGTATCGAAGTGGACGATCGCTATCTCCTCCTCGTGCGGTGGGAGACGCTGGAAGCTCACACGATCGGGTTTCGCCAATCTCCTGATTATCAAACCTGGAAGCAACTACTCCACCACTTTTATGATTCCTTTCCGGTTGTGGAACAT
>JBBRMC010000426.1:0-4031 GCA_038231055.1 Leptolyngbyales cyanobacterium | reverse complement strand
TTATGGCACCTTTCGTTTAGACCTGACAGAACGATTGCCTCTAGAGGTCGCTTAAAAATAAAACTGTGGCGTGAAAGCTATGTCATATGAGCGTTTCAGCACCTGCGTGGCGGCTGGCGGCAGCTTCGCTACTTTCACCCCAGGAAGGTCTGGCAGTTCGGCAGGATTTCTGCCTCCCAGCGACATTACCAATTGCACATTTAACCCTACACAGGCTGTGGCAATGGTTCTAAAAATTCCGATCTGAGCATTGCTAATTGTGCCCATTGAGGCATAAATGATTGGTTGTCCAGTTAACTGCTCAAAGGGAAATGGGACAGCCGGACGGCTGGCAGCGTCCGTTAAGGGTCCTGTGAAATGAAACCAAGCCGGTAGCTCCCGTCGAGGGAATTCTAATTCAGCGGGAATCTGGCTCAACTGAGCCAATTGAGAATAGGCATCGTTTGACCGCTGGTAAGACGGTAACTGCCACTGTTGACGCTTGTCTGCGATCACTTGCCGGATCGAGCGAGCGAGAATATCTGCCAACCGATATCCGGCTTGATTTCGCCAATGAGACCAGCGAGATGGGGTATAAGTCCAAGGGGTAAAACTAGGTGGTATGCCGATCTCGCGATTCAGAGGTAAGCCGTTACAGACATCAATCCAGAGCAATCCAAGGTGCTCGGCGAGTGTCCCACCCCCAGGAGTGTATTGGTCAATCAACAACGCATCAACGCCAACTGAACGGATGGCAGATGGAGCATCTTGCAACCGCACGGCGACATCCTGTGCGACCTGATTGAGGTTATATCGCAAGGCAGCGAGTCCATTCAATGACCCCATTGTTCTTAGCATCTGTGCCGTTGCGCCCAAAGGATAGGCGGTGGTGCCAATAGCCTGAAAGCCTAATCCGCTAACTTCTACTTTTGCTTGGGAATCCAATCGTCCGAAGATCGTAACTTGATGTCCCCGATGTTGGAGTTCTTTCCCTAATGCCGTCATAGGGTTCAGATGACCCGTTGCATCTGG
This sequence comes from Leptolyngbyales cyanobacterium, assembly GCA_038231055.1. GTDB lineage: Bacteria > Cyanobacteriota > Cyanobacteriia > Leptolyngbyales > Leptolyngbyaceae > Phormidesmis_A. The sequence continues at coordinate 3,020 of JBBRMC010000426.1, read as the reverse complement.
GCAAATTACACCGAAGTGAGACATGAACCGGTCTAAGAAAGGTCAGTTCATTCTACTGCGCTCAAGCGCAAGCACTTCCCTTCTAAAAAAGTTCTTCCGGAATGAGTAGAAAAGGGGAACGCCAACTTTTGTGTGTCAACGAGTTCTGAATATTTTAACCGTTGCTCAAGCGAGGCATCTCAGGCAAAGTTTTGTGCAAATCTCAGCAAGCCAAGCTTTGCCTCTTTTTGTGTAAAAGCAAGCAAGGTTGGCGAGAAGTCGCTGGGCTGGATTCTGCTGCATAGCCTAAGAGCACCTAACGATTCAGGAATCATTGTGCTGGATTTTGAACAGACCCGGTTAAGTTGACCATGCCGGGCAGGGAACCACCTTGTTTAATCGCACCCTTCAAACCCGTGAGGGCAATATTATGATGGCTCAAATGCCAAATTCTGATGAAATTACTCTAGCGTCTTGAGCGAAAAAAACTGATGCAATCTCTCTCTGCCAAACTTAACACCCGCCGCCGCCGTCCTCGTCGTGTCCAAATCCGCATTGAAGATGGACGTTTTGAAATTGTAGGGATGAATGCTTGGTATTCTCATTGGCGTGACCCCTATCATTTAATCCTGACCATTCCCTGGCAAGGATTTGCGGCTTCAATCATTGGAGCTTATCTGGGCACAAACGTCATCTTTGCGCTGCTATATCTAGCGGGAGGAGACTGCGTTGCGAACGCTGCTCCCGGTGCGTTTTGGGATCGCTTTTTCTTTAGTGTGCAGACGTTGGGTTCGATCGGCTACGGTGCCATGTTTCCCAAGACGGTTTACGCGAATGCGATTGTCACGATCGAGTCGATGTCGAGCCTGATTGGGATTGCGATGTTAACCGGGTTAGCCTTTGCCCGATTTTCTAACCCGACTGCACGCGTGGCATTTAGTGAAGTAGCCACGATCTCGCCGCACGAATCAGTACCCACGTTGAGCTTTCGCATGGCAAATCGGCGCAGCAATCAAATTTTAGAAGCTCAGCTCAAGGTTTATTTAATGCGGGATGAAGTGACTCCAGAAGGGCAGTATATTCGCCGAATTCACGACTTGCCTCTCGTTCGCAATCAGTCGCCGAGTTTTGCCTTATCCTGGTTGGCACTGCACCCGATCAATGAATCTAGCCCGTTATATGGCGTGACCCCCGAAGGGTTGGTTGAAACCAACAGCACCATCGTTGTCACCCTGAGCGGTGTTGATGAAACCGTCACTCAGATGATGTATGCCCGTCATGCCTATGCTCCTCAAGATATTCTGTGGAACTATCGCTTTGTCGATTTGGTGTACAAAGCGCCTGATGGCGATCGCTACCTGGACTACAAGCACTTCCATGATGTGATGCCACTTCAATGAGGTTCCTATCAATTTGCGGCTGAAAGGCCCCTAGGGCAAAAGCTGGTTCCATCCTGCCTGAGACCCCTTGTCCAAACAAGTAGGTCAAATGTAAGTCAAATTTGGATTGACTCTTAAAGCCTCTTTTTAGTGAACTTCGACCCAAATAAAGAGTTTCAGCCCCATAAATTGCATTCTGGGAATTCTGCGGTGTGATGCAACTATCCTTCAGTAAGACTCTAATAGCTGCTTACTACTTTTGACCTCATGTATATAAATGTTTTTAAGCTTCCGCAGCGCCGACCTGACGACCTGAGTTCACTCGACGCGCTCGTCCAATCTGGACAACTTGACCCAACCAAAATCGTTGCGGTTCTTGGAAAAACCGAAGGCAACGGTTGCGTCAATGACTTCACACGCGGCTTTGCTGTGCAGACGCTAAAAGCGTATCTCAGTGTTTATGTAGGGGCTGAAATTAGCAACCGGATTGTTTATGTGATGTCTGGGGGCACTGAAGGAGTGCTCAGTCCACATTTGACAATTTTCGTGCGGGATGAGTCAGACCCAAATACCCCCAGAGCAAACGCACTTGTGCTCGGTATCCACCATACCCGATCATTTCAACCTGCCGAAATCGGTACGCTGGCAATGGTGGAAGCCGTGGCAGCAGGGGTTGAGGCAGCGATTTTGGATGCAAAGCTATCCCTCTCAGAAGTGCATTTTGTGCAAATTAAGTGTCCGTTAGTTAGCAGCACAGAATCTGGTAGCAAGCAGGATAGTTACACTTCAATGGCGTTGTCACGAGGAGCCTCGGCTTTGGGGGTGGCAGTGGCGCTCGGTGAAATTCAACGCGATGCAATTTGTCCTGAAGACATTTGCCAGCGCTACGATTTGTATTCAAGCGTTGCTTCAACGTCTGCGGGTTCAGAATTGAGCAATTGTGAAATCCTCGTGCTGGGGAATGCACCGCATTCTACGAGTGCGTTGGTAATCGGGCACAGCGTCATGCGTCATGCCCTAGACGTGGATGCAGTTAAGGCAGCGCTCTCAAATACGGGGCAATCCACAGAGAGTATCGTGAACGTGTTTGCCAAAGCCGAAGCGAATCCGACGGGTGAGATCTTGGGCTACCGTCACACGATGCTCGATGACTCAGATATCAGCCACACTCGGATGGCAAGGGCAGTCGTCGGCGCGGTGGTGGCATCTGTCGTTCAAGATCCAATGATTTATGTATCCGGCGGTGCTGAACATCAAGGACCCGCAGGAGGCGGTCCAATTGCGGTCATTGCTCGTCTCCCCTCTAGTGAGTGATACCAAAATGAAAAAAGAGAGTCCCAGATAGGGGTAACTTTCCTCTCACTCCTCTCTGGCGTTCCCGTAGCTTTTGCTTCAGAAACAACCTTAAGGAATTTCAGCCAGACAATTGATAAGGTTTAATGGCTACCAACTTAAGCCGGAACAGTAGCTCCCTCAAGTCTTTAAGCTTCGTTCAATCTGTCCCGCTTTATGTCGGTAGCCGCGAAGGCTTTCAGCGTTGCCCTTTCTAGAGCCTTACAGCTCTACAGAAATTAGGCTTTGAGATCGTCCACCGTCATCCCTCTTTATCCCCTCTCGTCCATACCGCCTTTAAGGAATAAGCGGGTACTCTAGCGTAGTTAG
>JBBRMC010000425.1:0-4032 GCA_038231055.1 Leptolyngbyales cyanobacterium | reverse complement strand
CATGGGATTCGCTATGTTCTGTATGTGACCCATCACGTCCACGTTGCCTTGCATCAGCTTCACGCTTACTACCGCGAACGCTTTGGCATTGAAACCAGCTATCGTCTTAAGAATCTCTGTCGCATTCGCACTACGACTAAATATCCAATCCTCAGGCTTTTGTTTGTGGCGTTAGCGTTCATCTTGGTCAATCTCTGGGTCTATTTACTGTGGCATTTCGTGAGTTCTCCTAGACCCGGTGGGCGGCTTGTTTACCCGGCGTTGCTGCCCCTCAAAACTCTGCTAGAGTTCTTGAGTCATGCGGTTGAACGACGATTCCCGGTCGTCACAGCAATTCATCTCCCTCGCTCAGGCTGACTTTGCGATCTACTGAGATTAGGCTATTAGTCTAGTGGTTCTTTGCCTCAGATATAGCCATTACTTGGTCGCTGAATACCTGGCCACCAGGACGATCAGCTTTTTCAAGAATGGCGATGTTCATGCCAAATGACCCACTAGCAGGCAGTCAATCTGGGAATGAGGGATAGTGAAGCCCTACGATTCCCCTACCTGAGGACTGAACAATGCCTTGACAGTCAGAGCTAGAAATAATTCTTCTCAATGAGTACGATCGCAGAGACTCGAACTGCAAAAATATGAAAGAGATTACACGTCGCCAATTCATTACAACCGCTACACTTGCCACAGGTTTTGCTCTGGCAGTGCAACCCCTTTCCGCTAAAACGATTACTACAGATGCTAAGGGGTTAGTGGCAGGTGCAGTCAAGATTCCGGTTAGAGACGGTTCGATTCCTGCTTACAGGGCTGCACCCGCCACGGGAGGCGACTTCCCGATCGTGCTTGTCATCCAAGAAATCTTCGGCGTACATGAGCATATTCAAGACATCACTCGGCAGTTTGCCAAATTGGGATATTTAGCGATCGCCCCTGAATTGTTTGTGCGTCAAGGCGATGTCTCTAAGTTGAGTAGCATTGAGCAGATTCGTCCGATCGTTGCTAAAGTACCCGATGCTCAAGTCCTATCTGATCTCGATGCGACGGTCGATTGGGCAACTAAATCTGCTAAAGGCAACTCGACTAAATTAGCAATTACAGGCTTCTGCTGGGGAGGGCAAATCACTTGGCTCTATGCAGCTCACAACCCTATGGTGAAGGCAGGTGTTGCTTGGTATGGGCGATTGGTCGGTGACTCTACTCCGTTGACTCCCAAGCACCCGATCGACATTGCATCAACGCTGACAGTTCCCATTCTTGGACTTTATGGGGGCAAAGATACGGGGATTTCTCTGAACTCTGTTGAGAAAATGCGTGAGCAACTTAAATCCAGCCGCAGCAAATCTGAAATCATTGTTTACCCTGATGCACCACACGCTTTCTTTGCTGATTATCGTTCTTCGTATCGAGAGACAGACGCTAAAGACGGTTGGAAGCGGTTGCAAACATGGTTTAAGCAGAATGGTGTTGCGTAAGTTGAATCAGTTAAACAACTATTCATCAATTTCACGATCAAAAACTGCCTAGACATCTCAAAATTCGGATTAAGCAAGCGTCACTGTTAGGCACCAGCAATAACTTCGAGACGACGGCTGAGTATCGAGGGTTAATTCGTAGGCAATCCCAACGCTCGTCAGTTATACCAGGGGTGCATGACTAATCACAGCCCAAATCAGGGTCTTTGAGCTAGGGCAATCCTCGCCACTCGTCAAGATACCAGATCTTGCGATCGGTTCATCTGAGATCTTGCACCCGCTTAGAACTCCCTCGTGGCTAGCATTCACCCGCCCGTGATTGAACAGTCTAACGGTACGAAGTCCCCTCAAGGGACTGAACGAGGGATTGAGGCAATTCAGTCCATTTGAATGGACTTCGCAAGGCTAGCCCGGAATTCCATTCACGGGCGGGACACCATCGCAGTGAAGAGGCGGGTGCAAGATCTCAGCCTCTCAGGAACGGTACTCCATTTCTTGTAAAAGTGAGAAACACCCCGTTTAATCTTGTCATTCAGAGTGTGTTTCTTAGGAGGTTCATCCCACCTCACTCATAAAATTTTGCTCAAGCCATTCAAAGATTTGATTCAACTGGTTTAAGGTCACAAGTCCCTATTGCCAAAGAATTATGGGCAGCAAGTTGGGCACTTGCTCAGAATGACGCAACGCCAGCCGTAAATCTGCCTCAGGAAGGGCTAACTCCTGGCGTAGAAAGTGGAGGAATCGGGTCAGTTTCTTGAACTCCATTGGGAAATTCTCGATCGACTACCCAGCAAAAATAAGTTATCAATCTGAAGAAGTTGTGAGGATAGAAAAAACGAGGACTGAATGGCATGAGTTCTATCCAACTTCCTAGCCTAAAGTTGACTCAGCCCGTTGTAATGTTAATGTAGTCAGAATTGATTTGGAAGCAACCATACGAGCAGCGTCACGCTTTATTCAATAAGAGTAGGATATTCATCATGTTAGATATCGATGAAATGAGTTCAAAGGAAATTTTAGAACTTTTGCAGAACGTAGGTTATGGGCACTTAGGCTGTATTCATGAAGGAAAGCCCTATATCCTACCCATGCAGTATTACCTCAAAGATTCGGGCATTTACCTGTTTACAACGGAAGGTATGAAGACACATGATCTGGATGCAAATCCAGCGGTCTGTTTGCAGGTGGAGGACGTTCAAGATTTAGAGCACTGGCAGAGCGCGATCGTCACAGGTCAGGCAGAGCGTCTCAAGGAGCAACAAGACATCGATCAGGTTATGGAGTTGGTCAAAGCGCGAATTCCAACCCTGTCGCCTGCAATTAACCGCACTTGGGTTGATGCTCAAGGACGGGCTGAAGTAATTGCGCTCTATCGCATTCAGCCTACTGAAATGACTGGACGAATGACGCGTAGAGAAACGAACTCGTAAATCTGTTGCAATGAAGTAATAATGCTGAAAGGCTCAACACAGTTTATTCCCGCAACGCGTAGCCAACGCCTCGAACCGTGTGAACTAATCGTTTTTCACCTTTCTCTTCTAACTTCAATCGCAGATAGCGAACATAGACTTCAATAATGTTGGAATCACCCATAAAGTCATAACCCCAAACGTGTTCAAGAATCTGATCGCGTGTGAACACTTGGCGGGGATGCGTCAGCAAATATTCCAACAAATCAAACTCTTTTGCCGTTAGCTCGATCGCTCTTCCGGGAGAAGGCGAAGCACTCGATCGCTGCCCTCTAAAAACTTCACGAGTGCGACGATTTAAACTCAAGTCTTCAAACGTTAACAGATCGGCATCAGGCTCTTGAGCGCGGCGCAGATGGGCGCGAATTCTCGCTAAAAGTTCTTCAATGCTGAAGGGTTTGACGACATAATCATCAGCTCCTGCATCTAGCCCAATCACTCGATCGCCTACTTCATCTCGTGCGGTCAATAAAATCACTAGAACTTTGCTTCCCGTTGCTCGCAGACGACGACATAGTTCTATGCCTGTTAACCCTGGCAGCATCCAATCGAGAATGGCTAAATCGAATTCAGATTCTCGCGCGATCGCCAATCCTGACATTCCATCATGGGCGACACTAACGCGATAGCCTTCACTGCTCAGTTCTAGTTCGACAAACCGAGCGAGTTTGACTTCATCTTCAACTAGAAGAATGTGGGCTGTCATAAGGGTTCTCCTAAAGCCAATACGCAGAACCGCGAGGGTGATAGATAAACTACTGGCATCCTGCCTGAATCAGCCCTTTCCTAAATTTTTCTCGCAGGTTTAGGAGAGAAACTTTGAAACTGTCTCCCCGTCTAAACTTGGAAGAAGAGCTAGGGGGTGAGGGCATTCTAGCAGTCGCGCTGGAGGTCTAGCTTTTTAACCTCTAGTTGCATTATCCGCTAAATGAAACCGTTCAAAAAATCGTACATTCTGCAACTGCACGGTTGCTAAAAACTGGTGACATCCTCAAGTGTTGGCAGTCGGGACGGCTTTGCAGATGAGTCCTTTACCGATTTACCACTTTCGGGAGTTTTTAGTGGGCGATCGAAATCTGTCAGATCTGGGTTTT
>JBBRMC010000424.1:0-4036 GCA_038231055.1 Leptolyngbyales cyanobacterium | reverse complement strand
CAGCGCGTCCGGCGGCAGGTTTACGAAGCTTCTAGCCGCTACCGCCACGAGATGAATCAGCAGCCCAAAGGTGAGCCGCGCAGTATTGAGGAAATGCCCGATTAGAAATAGAGCGACGTGACCCGTGTCAGTCAACAAAACTATTTTTCCCACGCCATCGCGACGTTTGAGTAGAGACGTTTCGGTGAAACGTCTCTCCAGTCATTGGATGAAGGCATTATTCGTCGAAATTCAAACCCGAAATCGATGATAAAACTCTGCCATTCGATAGACCGCTTTCAGGCTCACAGCTTACTAAAGCAAGACGAAAGCCCACTCCTAAAGGTCTACTGTTCAGTCATTGATCCGATTATAGGAATGTTATGACTGACACGATCGCAAAAAAAGTTGATGTTGCCTCTTCATCCCACGGCGAGATGGGTCAAACCTATTTGGCAGCAGGCAAACAGGTCTCCATGCGACTTTGGGAAAGTGAGCAGCCTCGCGAGGCAAAGCCCGCGACTCAACGAGACTATGAAACCGTAGGATACGTTATTCAAGGTCGAGCCGAGTTGCATCTCGAAGGGCAGATGGTTTTGCTAGAACCCGGTAGCTCTTGGGTCGTTCCTCAAGGCGCATCTCACACCTATAAAATTTTAGAATCATTCACGGCAGTTGAGGCAACGGCTCCTCCTGCTCAAGTGTAGGCTGCCGTTAGAGATCAAGCCTCCAGTCGTGGAGCGGCGAATAGAGCGATCGATAGCGGTGCCAAGCGGCTTCTAACTCTGGGGTGAGCGGGTTGGGATGGATGGCTCGATCGGGATTAACTTTTTCGATCGGGATTGCGTCAATGCTGCGATACACTCCGGTTCCTAACCCGGCTAAAATTGCTGCTCCTCGCCCAGATGCTGCCGCCACTGTTGAATGATGGAGAGGCACTTGCAGCACATCTGCGAGAAGTTGTTGCCAGTCAACCTCGATCGTGCCGCCTCCCGCCAATCTGAGGGATGGCACCTCAATCCCGGTTGCTGTTATCGCTTCTAACCCCTGCTTAAGCGAGAATGCCACGCCCTCTAGCGCTGAGCGCATCATGTGCGATCGTGAGTGGTGCAATCCTAAGCCTACCCAGGCACCTCGCGCATTGGGATCGAGATGAGGCGTGCGCTCTCCGGTCAAATAGGGTAAAAATGTCAGTCCTTCACAGCCTGGAGGAATGGCAAATGCTTGCGTATAAACCTGTTGCCACGTGAGTCCTAAGATGTCACGCACCCATTCCAACGCCAAGCCCGCGTTTTGAATCGCTGCGAGAGCATACCACTGCTGAGGCAACGCCGATCGATACAAATGAGTGCGTCTTTGAGGATCGGCGATCGGCTGGTCGCGCAGGCTGACGATCTGGGCACCTGTTCCGATCGTGAGTTGCACGATGCCCTGAGCGAAAACCCCACTTCCGATCAGAGCGGCGGCAGTGTCGGCGGCTCCTGCTACCACGGGCAAACCGGGCGGCAAGTCTAAATGTTCTGAGGCTTCGGGAGTCAAATATCCGGCAATGCTGCTAGACGGAACCACTTTTGGGAGCCAATCCGATCGCAGGTTCAAGGTGTTGATGACAGTCGATGACCAGCGATCTTTGACCACGTTATAAAGCAATGTGCCCGACGCGTCAGAGGGTTCTGTCGCGACCTCTCCGGTCAGCCGAAATCGTAGCCAATCTTTGGGTTGAAGTGCCCATCGCGCGATCGCATAGCTATCTCGTTCATGTTTGCGGAGCCATAGCAAACTCGTTCCCGCCATTCCGGTTGTGATCGGGTTAGCAAGTTTGGTTTGCAAATCTTCCCCGATCGCATGGTAGGTATAGAGCATTTCGCTCGATCGGGTGTCTGCCCAAAGAATGGCGGGATAAAGCGGCTGGGCGTTGGCATCGGTTAAGACAACTCCGTGCATCTGCCCCGATAGCCCGATCGCGGTGACCTGTTTGCGGCGATCGTGAACCGCAGATTTAACCGCGATCGCCACCGATGCCCACCAGTCTAGCGGGTTAATTTCTGCCCATCCAGGTTGAGGAGATTGCACCGAATAAGCGCTCGCCGATTTAGCAATCAGTTTGCCATCATCGCCTAATAGCAACGCCTTCACCGAACTGGTTCCTAAATCAATGCCTAGCAGCATACGCTTTGAATGTTGGATGGGACGTGCGACCATCTGTAAGTGATCCAACCTTGATTCTAGATCTGAACAAAATTCTATGTCTCTTCCTCACGTGGTCGTTTTTGGCAGCATCAACATGGATCTGGTGGCAAATGCCCCTCGTCTTCCCGCACCCGGAGAAACGTTAATGGGTCATCAGTTCTCAACCGTTCCAGGTGGCAAGGGAGCAAATCAGGCAGTCGCGATCGCGCGTCTAAATATCCCAACAACCCTGATTGGGCGAGTTGGCAGCGATCGCTTTGGACAAGAACTTTTACAAAGTCTACAATCCTCAAACGTTCAAACAGAAAATATCTTAGTAGACGATTCCGTTAGTTCTGGTGTTGCCTTAATTGCAGTTGATAATCAGGGTGAAAACACCATTATTGTGATTCCCGGAGCTAACGGACAAGTGAATGAATCTGATGTCGAACGGTTATCAGTGCATTTAACAAGAGCAAACTCACTGTTATTACAGCTAGAGATTCCGATCGCTGCCGTCAAAGCTGCTGCTCAAGCTGCTAAAAAATTGGGAGTTCGAGTGATTCTTGACCCGGCTCCGGCAAGCTCTCAGTTGCCGACAGACCTCTATCCGCTCATTGATATCCTGACTCCTAACGAGGTTGAAACCGCACAACTGGTTGGGTTCCCGATCGAGAGTCCGGCTTTGGTTGCGGAAGCAGCCACCGTTTTGCAGCAGCGCGGAGTCCATACCGTCGTGATCAAATTAGGGGCAAAAGGCGGATTTTGTGCCACGCCTGACGAAGCCTTCTTTTTTCCTGCTTTTCAGGTAGACGCGATCGACACCGTAGCCGCCGGAGATGCCTTTAATGGAGGACTTGCCGCCGCTCTCGCTGCCGGAAAACCCCTTCGAGAAGCCATGACTTGGGGAGCCGCCGCCGGAGCACTCGCCACCACAAAATCAGAGGCACAAGCTTCGCTGCCCGACCTCGCCACGCTGATCACGTTTCTTGAGCAACAAACCAATCGATAAGCTTGCGGGCAATGCTCAATCGAGACGGAATATTGGGTAGATTGTGTTTGTGAAACCAGGCAGCTTCGGCGATTTCGGTTGGCTCGATCGTGATCTCGCCTCCTGCATAGACTGCTGTAAATCCAATCATCAATGAGTTAGGAAATGCCCAAGGCTGAGAGCCAAAATAACGAATGTCTTTGACCTCAATGCCCACCTCTTCGCGCACTTCACGAATTAGCGTTTCTTCGAGCGATTCTCCTGGCTCAACAAAACCCGCCAACACGCTAAACATCGACGACGGAAAGCGAGGCGATCGCGCTAACAAGATGTCTTCGCCACGAGAAATCAACACAATAATCGCAGGCGACAACCGGGGATAATTGACCAACCCACAGTTCGAGCAGCGTTTTGCTCGATCGCCGCCTACCTGAGTCATGGGTGTTGCACAGTGTCCACAATATTGATGAGTCCGATCCCACTCTTTAATCTGAACGGCGCGACCACTTAAAGCGAACAGGTCATCGTCTAACCTGCCGTATAACTCGCGCAATCCATGAGTCTCCATATTTACAGGAATGACTGCATCTTTACTCAGTTCAGCCGAATAGCAGGGACGATCGTCAAAAGTGCCCAAAAAGTGGGTGCGAATTGGGGACAGCCCAATCTCAGTTAAGCTCTCTAAATATGGGATCTGGGTCTCATCGTCTTTGACACAAACCAGTAGTTGATTTCCCACAAATGCAAACCACCACGATCGTGATGGCTCTGCGGGAGGAGTCGAGCTAGAGATAAAAGTTCGGGGCATGATGAGATCAGAATCGCCCTCATCGTAACACTTGTACAGAGGGCGCATGGTGAACAAGCCAGCGATGCAGCCCAATCATCACGATCGCT
>JBBRMC010000423.1:0-4040 GCA_038231055.1 Leptolyngbyales cyanobacterium | reverse complement strand
GGCATAGGGAGTTGGCATCAGGGCGAATCAGGGAAAAGAATGGCTTGTTGCTTGTTCACTTTATCCCTTAATGCCCTGCCCTGCGATGACCTGCTCAGTTATTTCCGCCAGCCTGCACTAGAGCGATCGGATCTCCCTCAGAGGGTGTTTGAGACGGATCGTTCATTGAGCTCACCCGCCCCGGAATGCAGGGGAACTTCGCACCGTTAGACCGTAATTTCCAACCATGGGTGGGACAGCACCGCTAGCGAAGAGTCTTTACTATACGTCTCAAACATCCTCTTAAAAGAACTTTAGATAGCGCTGAATTTCCCAATCAGACACATGGTTGTGATACTCAAACCATTCCTGCGTTTTGAAGTCTACATAGGTTTTATACATCAACGATCCCATCACTGACTCGCTCAAGGGATCAGCGGCAAACGCTTCGATCGCTTCCCCCAGTGTTCGCGGTAGGGTCTTGATTCCCATTTCAGTCAGTTCTGCCGAGGTGCGCGTATACATGTTTTCGGTGTGTGGCTCACCGGGATCTAAACCCTCTCGGATGCCTTCTAACCCAGCCGCCAGAATCATAGCAGCGCCCAAGTAGGGATTGCTAGAGATGTCAGCAGCGCGGCACTCTACACGCCCGCCCCCTAAGGGAATGCGTAACATATTCGTCCGGTTGTTGTTGCCATAGCAGATGTAGACCGGTGCCCAGGTGAATCCCGACATACTGCCCCGCGCTACCAATCGTTTGTAGCTATTCACCGTTGGCGCAATCACGGCACAAATTGCAGGAGCATGGCGCAATACACCCGCGATGAACTGATAGCCTAGTTTTGACAATCCACAGTGACGCGGATCTTGGCGATCGTCAAACAAGTTTTCTCCCGTCTTTAGATCTGCCAGGGACATATTATAGTGAGCGCCGCTTCCAGTTCGGTTCGCAAACGGCTTTGGCATAAAGGTGGCAAAATAACCATGCTTACGGGCAATTTCCTTCACCATTAAGCGAAAAAACGTGAGGCGATCGGACATCGTTAACGCATCTGCATAGGCAAAATCTGTTTCAAACTGACCATTGCCATCTTCATGGTCAAACGAATACACATCCCAACCGAGGTGATTCATCGCCTGCACAATTTCATCAACCCAGGTGTAGTTATCCAGCAGCCCTTGCAGGTCATAACAAGGTTTGGCTAGTGTGTCACGATCGCTAACAGGAATTGCCTGTCCAGGCTCATCTTTAAGAATGAAAAACTCTGTTTCAATCCCCAAGTTGAACTGAAAGCCCATCTCTGCTGCTTGCTGCAAAACTGACTTGAGAATGCTGCGACCGCACGCCTCAAACGGTTTGCCCTGCAAATATAAATCACTGGCAAACCAAGCCATCTCTGAGTTCCAGGGCAGAATGGTAGCGCTTGCCGGGTCAGGCATGGCAGCGACCTCATCATCATTGACGGCTTGAGGAACCCCGTCTAACGCCGCTCCTGTAAATAACTCTGACCCCTGCATCATTTGGTCAAAATGGGTCAATGGCACCATTTTGGCTTTGCACATTCCGTGAACGTCAACAAAGCTGGCGATCGCGTACTTCACGCCTTGTTTTTCCAGCGTCGCTTTTAGCTGCTGCAATTCTGCCGTGGATTCGTGGGTCATTGTTTTGTGAATAGTTTTGTTGAATGGTAATTAAAACACATCTGGTAACGCTGGTGGTAATTCTTCTAACGGTGTTTTCTCAATTATTGCCCGTTGCAGTTGCGTACTCAATTCTGTAATACAGGCTGCTAAAATTTCTTGCCCAAATGCTTCATCTGCTTGACTGGGACTTCCAACACCGCCGTTAACGCTTTCTTTATCCACCGTGTAAGCAAAGAAGCAATGAGCTGATCGATCCGGTTCATCGACGGCTCGGCTCATCTGCACTAGATCGGGGCGAAGTGCCAACATCACCGAAGTTTCTGCACAATTAGCGTGGAAGTTAACGGCATCGTGGTGATAAAACTCGTGAATCTTGGGCGAGATCTCCCAGAGCGATCGCAGCGCAATTCGCAACTCAGGATAGCCATGACGAACATTTTCTAACCCACAGCGTAAGGGTGCCCAGTTAGTGACGTGTCCGTTGAGCAGCAGCAATCGAGAAAACCCGGCACTTGTCACCCATTCTGCAATTTCTACAATAATTGCCGCCAACGTCTCAGGTCTGAGAGAAATAGTGCCTGCCCACTTCTTTGAATGACCCAATGAGCACCCATAGGGCAATGCTGGCAAGACTGGAATTCCGGTTTGGGCAGAAACGCCGTGAGCAACGGCGGCTGCTGAAAATGTATCCACTCCTACGGGTAAATGCAGCGCGTGTTGCTCGGTTGCTCCGATCGGCAGAATGACTAAATCAATGCCGCGATCGCGCAGTTGTGTAATTTGCTCCCACGTTAATTCTTCCCAGAGAACAGGTTTAGACGACATAATTTGTGTTGAGCTAGGGGGCTGTTCAGTAATTTCAAAGAGGCTTTGAGCAGTATAGAGCTTTCCTCAACGCGGTTATGCCTCGCACTGAACTGAGAGATCAGTCAATGGAATAATGCTACAGGGGCAAGTTATGGGCAGTCATGCTTATTAGGGGCAGGCGTAATGCTCATCTGCTATGGGAACAGCGCCTGCGTGCAAAGCCCTATCGATAATGGAGCAGCTCACCTTGGTTGCTAAGAACAACCTATGACCAGTAGACGCAATCTCTTGAATTTAAATTTTCAATTCCAGTATCCAATCTACAATCGAAGTAGAACATCAGTGATGAGGCAAGAGAGAAACAATGTCGTACTCCATTTTGAGTAGTGAAGTAAAGCAACAGTTAGAACAAGAGCGATCGCGGCTCAGAAGAGATCGGGAAGCCATCATTCAATCTGCCGTTCAGCAAGCGACTATTGCTATCGATCGCGCATTACAACAGCTAGACTCGCTGTTAGGAGAATCAGAGAACAATGGCTCCAGTAGTCATCTGTTAGATTCAGAACCTCAGTCAGACTCATCAGAGACTCCACCGCAGAAGACCTCAACCCCAAAAGATCAATCCTCAACCAAGTCTAAAGGCAAGGGTCGGCAGTCAACCGTCAACCGTTTTAATGGCAAAGTGCTTAAACCTGAGTTTGCCCATCTGTCTCCGATCGAGGCAATGGTGCAGGTGGTCAATCAAGCTCCCAAACAGACGTTTGACGCTGAAACCGTTATTAATGCAGTCTATGACGTGTTTGACCCAGAAGATTTACCCACAGCAAAACGAAGTGTCAAAATCACGTTGGTTGGGGGAGCGAAAAAGGGATGGTTAGAAAGAGTACAGGAGAATCCACCCTTGTTTAGAGCCGTGACGGGTGCAGGGTCATCAGCAGCCCCCGTTGAGCAACCCAAGGCTACCGAGGTTACTTCAGCAGAACCTGACGATGACGAGCCATCTGGGTTACCTGAAACGTCACACAAAAAAGCCTCAAAAGTTAAAGCCCAACCCAGAGCTAGAGCCAAGGAAAAAGGGAGACAATCTAAATCTCAATCCTTTAATGCTAAAAATCCTAAGCGATCGTTTAGAGGAATGGAACCGCTTCAGGCAATGGTCAATGTAACCGCCACCCACCCAGAGCAAGCGTTCTCAACGGCTGACATCATTCGAGAGGTCTATGGTGAGTTTGAGGAAGCTGAGATGCCGAGAGCAATCAAAAGTGTGGCAGGCACGCTAACTCGTGGAGTACAGCGAGGATTTTTAGAAAAAACGCAGAGCAACCCCGCCCTGTTTAAGTTCAAGGCATCGGGGGAAGAATCGATACTTGCTCAGGAGAAAGAGGCTGTTTCTGCATAATCGCTGCAAAGCCTCATATTAGAGAGACTCGCCTCAATGAGCAACCGTGTCGTCGATCAGGCGAGTCTAGGCTGCCTTGTTGCCGCTCTTAAGAGGTGACTTCTGAGCGGGTGCTAGACACCTTTAACACATCATCTAGCAGACTTCTGGCGGACTGTGCTTTTGCCAGGGCTGCTTGATGATCGCTGTGAGCACGCACTAACCGGAACAG
>JBBRMC010000422.1:0-4040 GCA_038231055.1 Leptolyngbyales cyanobacterium | reverse complement strand
GATGTGAACACTGCTACCTGATCTTCTACTTCGTGAGCTGATTAAACCTAATTTCTAGATAGGTCAAATCTTGAGCTATCAGATCTTCTAATCTCAACACAAAAAACAGTAGCCGTTCATAAACTCTACGACCCCAACCCTATAAGGGTTCTATTCACTCAAGGTGACCAGGATCACACTAAAAAATACTCTGATATAGCAGACCCTTCAGACTTAAATGATTGAGAAGATCATCTAACTTAATATATAGGCTAGAGCTAAGTTCTTCAATTTGGGCTAACGTAACAGTATAAGGATGTAACAAACCGTCTAACCTTTAAGTGCGATTTGAAGGAGGCATTTGAACGGGATTTGCATTGACATAAAGCTAGTCCTCTCTGTAGCTAATTTTCGCAAGTAATGGCTTAGTGCAGACCTTTAGGTTAAGTGCTAAACATTGCTAACGTTGCCCCCGTAGCGACAAAAGTTCCTGATTGCTCTAGTCATCAAAAGAGATATGAGCAGACTAAGTTTGGTCTTCTTTTCCTAACTTTGCAGATTAAAGCAGATAAAAAAGGGTGCAACTTTTGTGAGAAAAGCTACAATCGGGGAGACATTAAAACATTTAGCAATAATGACCCGTGCGTTGGTATCTCTGCCTAGCACTGCTTTTGCGGGAATGCAGTATGCCTTGAACTCCGCATGGACACTAACCGCTCTTCGGTTCAGAGAGTTATCTCTCTAACAGGGGCGCGCTTGCTAACGGCAAAAAGCCCGTGGCTGTATCTCTAACCAGATTGAACGATCTACCGTTCTCCGGTGCTTGATTTTTTCCATTTTCACCACTTTAAGGAGCATGAGGAACGCGGCATGACCCAGGCCAACAACGTACTCGAAGCACTCAGTCTTGGCACACCCTCAGACGAGCCGCTTGACACTGAAGTCGAGCTTTACGACGAAGACGATCAAGACGAACCGGATTCTTCGGCAGATGATGACACTAAGACAGGCAAGGCTCGTGCTGCCCGTCGTCGAGCACAAGCCAAGAAAAAGCACTACACCGAAGACTCGATTCGTCTGTATCTGCAAGAAATCGGTCGAATTCGTCTGCTGAGAGCTGATGAAGAAATCGAGCTAGCGCGCAAAATCGCAGACCTGCTGGAGCTAGAGCGCATTCGCGTCAGGCTAACCGAAAAGCTGAGTCGTGAGCCTCAAGACAAAGAGTGGGCAAGCGAAGTTAATATGCCATTAACTGCGTTCCGTCACCGCTTACATTTGGGTCGCCGTGCGAAAGACAAGATGGTGCAGTCTAACCTGCGTCTGGTGGTGTCGATCGCCAAGAAATATATGAACCGGGGTCTCTCCTTTCAAGACTTGATTCAGGAAGGCAGCTTAGGTCTAATTCGTGCGGCCGAGAAATTTGACCACGAAAAAGGCTATAAGTTCTCAACCTATGCAACTTGGTGGATTCGGCAAGCAATTACTAGAGCGATCGCCGATCAGTCGCGCACAATTCGCCTCCCGGTTCACCTATATGAGACTATTTCTCGAATCAAGAAGACTACTAAGCTGCTCTCTCAAGAAATGGGTCGCAAACCCACTGAAGAAGAGATTGCTACCCGGATGGAAATGACGATCGAGAAACTGCGCTTTATTGCCAAGTCTGCTCAGCTACCGATCTCGTTAGAAACCCCGATCGGAAAGGAAGAAGATTCTCGTTTAGGCGACTTCATTGAATCAGACGGTGAAACTCCTGAAGATCAAGTCTCCAAAAATCTTCTCAGAGAAGATCTCGAAGGTGTTTTAGCCACTCTCAGCCCTCGCGAAAAAGATGTTTTGAGACTGCGCTATGGCTTAGATGATGGTCGGATGAAAACCTTGGAAGAGATCGGACAAATCTTTAACGTTACCCGCGAACGGATTCGTCAAATTGAGGCAAAAGCACTTCGCAAGCTGCGCCATCCAAACCGCAACAGTGTTTTGAAAGAGTACATCCGATAACTGAAATTGTCTGATAGATAGGGTGTAGACAATACACTCCTAAGATAGATTTACAAAGGCTCAGGGGTAAAACTCTGGGTCTTTTTATCAGTGCCTAGATATCTACGAAAAAGAAAAAATACGGGCACCTTGGGGCACCCGTTCGTCTGGCTTTTAAATTGTCTAAAAATCTGAGCAATTACAGTAGACCTAAAAAGCGCAGTGTACCTTCACCCGACAAATACTCGGTCGCCAGTGCAGCGACAAACCCGATCATGGCAAAGCGACCATTCCACAACTCAGCTTGAGGAGTGAAGCCAAATTTCCAAGCGTTGCGGTCTTCAGAAGCGATCGGAGCCGTTACTTTTTGTGTATCTTGCATGATGGTTACTCTGAATGTGCATTAGCTGTTCACAATGTAAACCAATATTACAGTTAATGTCAAAGTATTAACTGTAGATGGAGTCATTTTCATAAGATTTCGGTGTTGGAGTAGGCTTTCGCGGTTGAAACTAAATCCTATGTCTGAAATAAGAGGCTATGATAGGAGCTATTGATTGATATTTGTTAAAAATTATCAATGATTGTTTCCCCATCTGGTTTATCGAAGCTGAAAAAATCGCTGATTGAGAAAGTATTTTTCGGTCACGAACCCTCGACTGAGTTGATCGCAATCTTGCTGGTCTACTTTGTGCAGGGGGTTTTAGGGTTAGCACGGTTAGCCGTCAGCTTTTTCTTGAAGGACGAGTTAGGACTAAGTCCGGCGGAGGTGTCTGCCCTGTTGGGAATTGTGGCGCTGCCCTGGATGATTAAGCCGCTGTTTGGCTTTGTTTCTGACGGGTTGCCCATCTTTGGCTATCGACGACGACCTTATCTAGTTCTTGCAGGATTTTTGGGGGCGCTGTCTTGGGTGGCGCTTGCAACGATCGTGCATAGCCCTTGGGCGGCGACCTTGGCAATTTTGCTAGGTTCTCTATCCATTGCAGTCAGTGATGTCATTGTCGATTCTCTGGTCGTAGAGCGGGCACGTTCAGAATCTGTTAGTGGGGCAGGGTCACTGCAAGCTCTTTGCTGGGGAGCATCTGCGGTTGGCGGTTTGGTGACTGCCTATCTCAGTGGATGGCTTCTAACACAGTTTGACACTAGAACAGTATTTGAGATTACGGCATTCTTTCCGTTGATCATGTCTGCGGTTGCATGGCTGATTGCCGAATCTCCAGTGAAGGAGCGGTCAGATTGGCTGATTGTGCGAACTCAGCTAGGGCAATTGAAGCAAGCCATCACCCAGAAAGCAATTTGGATGCCCACTGCTTTTTTATTCCTCTGGCAAGCAACCCCTTCGGCAGAATCTGCGTTTTTCTACTTCTCAACGAATGAGTTGGGGTTTGAGCCTGAGTTTTTGGGGCGAGTCCGATTAGTGACTAGCATTGCAGCACTAGTTGGCATCTGGGTTTATCAGAGATTTCTCAAGGCTGTGCCGTTTAGAGTGATTTTTGGCTGGTCGATCGTGCTGTCGTCTGCGTTGGGTATGACGATGTTATTGCTGGTCACTCATGCTAATCGGGCGATCGGGATTGACGATCGTTGGTTCAGTTTGGGCGACAGTTTGGTGCTTACCGTGATGGGTCAAATTGCATTCATGCCCGTCTTGGTTCTGGCTGCAAGGCTTTGTCCGCTAGGAGTCGAAGCAACGTTGTTTGCGCTGCTGATGTCAGTTGTTAACTTAGCGGGATTGGTCTCTCACGAGTTGGGAGCACTGTTAACTTATTTGCTCGGCGTAACCGAAACCAATTTTGATAAGTTGTGGCTGCTGGTGCTGGTCACAAACCTCAGTACATTATTGCCTCTCATATTTCTGGGTTGGCTGCCCGGATCTTCTGAAGAACTTCCAGAACACAGAGCTTCAATTCCTGCTGTGGAACCTGATTCTATGTCTAACCCTCTAGGACTTTTGCCAGACTTAGTATCAGAGTTGGTACCCCCTCGCAGACGAGATGTAGTCATCGAGAAATCAACTGATTAACCTGGTAACAGATGAATCAGGTTTTAGTAGTTTCACTTCAGTTGTAGAGGTGGGATGG
>JBBRMC010000421.1:0-4062 GCA_038231055.1 Leptolyngbyales cyanobacterium | reverse complement strand
TTTTATCGAGGGCAAGGTGCATCATGCCCTCAGCCACATCTCCAAAGTGAGAAAGGATGGAGGCTCGTGGATGCTTTTCAGTTTTGTCATCGAAGTTCTTGAAGACGGGTTGCCGCTCATCCACGTCGCGATCGCCGGTCATAAGTTTGGGTTTTCTGGTTCCGATAGCCATTATTGGATGCCTCTCTGTTTTAGGACTGAAGTGATTTTCTCGATCGGAGCTTGCTTGATGCTGCTGACCGTGCCCGCCTCGTCAACCAATGCCGTGTAGCCAGATTGAGCGCTGCATAGTGCCGTGTTTGTGGGTAAGAGCCTTTTACTGTCTCGGTTTCGGGGGTTGTAGTAAGCGTTGCCACCTTCTACCATCGGAAACTTTTCGTCAATAATCAGGCAGCGTTCAGCCCGTTTGAGGGCGATGCGTTCATCTCTGGCGACTTGTTCAGATGAGCGGGTAATCGCTTGTTCTACCTGCTCTGTGGCTTGTTTGTGCTGGGCATCCGCGTTCTGTCTGGTGAGCAACTCCATTGCGATCGGGGCAATGCAAACCGCACTGATCAGGACGGATGCCAAGGGACGATAGCGGGGATGAACGTTTAGGAAGTTCACTTGACCCCTCTCTGCACCTGGGGCGCTTGCACCTTGAAAGTGATGCCCTGGTCGCGCAACGTGTAACCTGCACAGAAAGCAATGATCAGGCAGGCTACGAACACAATGCCGCCAAAGGTTGAGCCGTCATCGTTGTGATAGTTCATGAGTAGCACCCATCACGCAACTGTTGAGGAATCGCAACCATCAGCGTCATTGCATCGCCCTCGCTGCAATCAGCCAACAGGGTTAGAGCCTCGTCAAGGTCAACGCTGGTAGCAATCTGTAGGTCGTGATTCAGCCCTAGATATTCACCCAGGCTGATAGGCTCCATATCAGCTTCTTGATGTTGGGTGTCTGCACTCTGCCAAAATGCCAAAATGCCAAGCAAATCGAGCTTATCGACGGCGGTTAGTTTTCCGAGCCTGTCTCCAAATCTGGCAATCACGCGATCGAGGCATTCTGAAGCAACATGAGCTTGATAGGTGATCTGACTTTCTTTCGTAGGCATAATGAGAAATCTCCAATAAGTGATGAATTGTTGGGATAGAGGGAGTCGTTACTTTTGCGGGTGCGACTCCCTTTTGGTTAAGTCTCGAAATCCATTGCGAGAAATGCGGTACCGGGGGCGATGTCTTGAGAGGTCGGGACATTCTCATGAGGTAGTGGCACATTGACTGGGGTAGGCAGTGAGACGACGGGTGAAGGCTGTACCCTCATGTCCTGAGTAGGCAGGACATCCCCAGACAGACACCGGGCTAAGTCCTGTCCATACCGTCTGACCAATACGTTGATCAGTGCCCCCGGTCGCTCATGTCCTGTAATTGCCATGAGTGCCTTGATTTGTTGAGCAACCTCGTCTGTCACTGTGATTTGAAGCGTCTTAGACATTGGACATCTGACGCTCATAAGCGCCTCTGACAGATGCGGTTTGAGGGTGATAAGGCACGATAAAAACTTGAGACAGTTTAGGGTGAAGTGACGACAGCAAGGCAGCCCCGCCACCCGTGAGAACTAAGTTAGAAACCGATTGCAAGTGATTCGCGTGTTGCGTTCTCAAGTAGCCTTGAAAGTCTTTTAAGAACTCGCTGGCATACTTCGTTTTGATGGCTTGCCAGTTTGCCGCGCTAATCTTGCCCAGCGTGTCTTGCTGTAACGCTTGGCTGATGGCAGAAAGGTTGACCGTCCCACTGTTGTCCTGAGTCAGAGCGCGAACGGTGGGGTCATCTGCGATCGCCTTGACCAGATTGATCACTCCCAGTCTCGTCACGGGGGCACCATCTACGATTCGTCCCACCCCATCCATGAACCAAATTTCAGCCGTGCCATACCCAAGCTCAATCAGCAGGGTAGAGCCGTCTTTGAGTCTGTCTTTCGCGCTGTGAAAGCTCCCTAGACCCTCCATCGTGGCAATAACCTGAGTGACTGTGCAACAAATTCTTACACCATTGCGAGTCACGCTGTATTGACCTAACAGAGCGGTTTTGAGGGATTCTAGGGCGGGCTTATCCCAATGACTCGCAATCACGATTAAGTCTCTGCCGTCGTCGGAGGGACGCAAGCAGGCGGCAAACGATTCACGGGCGGTTTCAATCTTTGAGCGGTGGGAGTTGCTAACGTGATCGCCCTGACACACTCTGGCTCCGTACCATCGGGGGCGTTGCCCTTCCAGAATCACGATCGGATTCTCATCGTCGCTATGGGCGTGAACGCTGGGGTTCTCTCGATGCCCTGCTGCAATGACGAGAGAGCCTTCGCTGTCATGGCGCTTTAAGAATGAGTTGGAGTTTTCAAAGCTGACCAAGCGCGTGTGTTTGGCATTGGCAAGGGTTGAGAGATTAATTGATTGAGCGGTTAATGTCATGGGTTTCCTTGGGGTGAGGTGAGGTTTGGCATTCAACCTTGTGAATCGTAAGCAGCAACTAATTCATCTCGATTGACTGCCAGCGCTTCTAAGGTTTTGTCTAAGGCTCCAAGAAATTCATAGCCTTGATTAATCAAAGTGTTGAGGCAGCCGAGGGCGGCGAGTTGAGCGGCTGAGAGAAGCATGGTTTGAAAGACGGGATGGGGTATTTGATGCCCTCACGCTACTATGTGTTTAGTAGTAATGTCAATACATTAGTTATGGCTATTTAGTAGTATACTGGCAGTAGTAATATAAGGAGATGCCAATGATCAACAAAGTCAAGCCATTTTTAGAAAGCCGTGGAATGTCCGCATACCAGTTCATTAAAGACACTGGTATCGCCCCGGCGACTGGCTATAAATTGGCTAAAAGTGCAAGCTATCTGCCTGGAATTCGGGTGCTAGAGGTCATTTGCGACACCTATCAAGTTCAGCCCGGAGACATTATTGAATGGACTCCTGGCAACTTAAGCGAAGAGGAAAATGATTAATTCTCAAAACTCAACCTATTCGCGCTGCCATCCGTAGCCCTATAAGATGGAACCTATCCTTCGCAAGGAGACTAGACAATGACACAAGCCAAACCACGATTCAGAACGATTGAGGAATATCTTGACTATGCCGACGGCACCGATGCCCGTTACGAGTTGATTGATGGGGAGTTAGTTGAATTGCCGAATGAAAAGCAGATCAATTTGCTGATCGCACGATTTCTATTTCTCTGCTTTGTCCAAATGGGCATTCCATTCGAGCGTGTTGGGGATAAGCAGCAAGTCTCTGTAGATTCGCTCACAGTGAAAGCGAGAGAACCTGATCTCACAATCATCACAGAAGAAACCCGCGCGGCGATGGGCAAAGAATCGCTAATCACTCGTGATATGCCTGCTCCGTCACTGGTAGTCGAAGTAGTTTCGCCAGGGAAACCAGGTGAAGACAACTACGATCGCGACTACGTTGAGAAGCCAAAAGAATATGCAGCGCGAGGCATTCCTGAGTTCTGGCAGATTGATCCGAGTCGGTCGGTGGTGGCAGTGCTGACTTTGAAGGATGGAGCTTATCAGGATAGAGAGTTTCGAGGCGATAGCCGAGTTGTCTCTCCCACGTTTCCAGACTTGCAACTAACGGCTGAGCAGATTTTGAGGGCAGGACGGTAAGCGAGAACGTCTCCAATTCACTCCCTTCAAGGGTACCGGTAGGTTTAGACGCTGAACGGACCAGAACGTGATGTAACTCCTCAAACCCATTTATAGAAGAATTTGTCATGGATCGATTGCAGATCAGAGAAAATGTCCTGATACACTTAATCTCACGTCAAACCGGTGAAGGACATTCCATGACGCACCCAGTTTCCACCCTTGCAATTCGAGAGGCCACCATCGTGTTCTAGAACCCCTAGAAGCCAAAAACCCCCACTGCTGAAACAGAGAGGGCTTTGAAGGCTCAAATATCCACTTTAATAACGGGAGGCGGGGACGCTAACTTGATTGCTTTTGCTGGCTAAGAGTTAGGTTCCTGACAGTGCCATGTGTTTATTATGCCTCATTTGTCTCGAATGGCAATAGAGTTTGCTGG
>JBBRMC010000420.1:0-4068 GCA_038231055.1 Leptolyngbyales cyanobacterium | reverse complement strand
TCGAAGAACTAGGTTGAGTGCTGAGAGGCACGACTACAGCAATGGTGTAAGACTTTTGCTGACCGATTTGAGCGTTGTTTAAATAGATAACGGTTTCTGGATCAGCGAGATCGGCGAGACGCACCTTTGCTAATAGGGCTGTGGCTTGACTAAAATTTCCGAGCGTGATCTGTTCGGCAGCTTCTTGCTTGAGAGGCGGCACGGTTCCGGGTGTCAGGATTTTTTCGCCAAGACTGATCTGATGTTGAATTGGAGCTAGCGGCGTTAGAGTCGTGGGCGTTAAGGTGCGGGTCACTGCCCAAATAGCGATCGCCAGAGAGACAGCCGCACCGATGCTAGTGGCGATCGTCAAAGGTGGTGAAGCACCTTCAAAAAACCGATGGCGTGGTTGTTTGACTGAACGTGAGTTCTTGATTGGAGGACTTCCTGCAACTCGAACAGCATCGAATCGAGACATCGGAGCTTGGGTTTGATTCTCTAATTTCTGAAGTTGCTGAAGAGCTTCGGCGGCGGTTTGATAGCGTTGATTAAAGTGAAACTTAGTCATCTTTTCTAACACGGTCGCAAGGTCGTGCCGCACGTCGATCAGGTCGCGCCACACTAATTCGCAGGTGTTGGGATCTTGCGGCAACTGCACGGGACGCGCTCCGGTCAACGCTTGAATGCCAATCACCCCCAATGCGTAAATATCACTGCTGAAGCGAGGTTTGCCCAAACACTGTTCACTCGCTCCATAGCCTGATGTGTAGACAGGCATACTCATCTCAGTGATTCCAGTGGCTTCGGCGATCGTGTGTTCAATATTTTTGACAGCACCAAAATCGATTAGGACTAGTTTTTGGTCTCGATCGCGACGAATTAAGTTTTCAGGTTTGATATCGCGGTGAATTACGCCTTGAGCATGGACAAATTCCAGCACGCTCAACACATCTTCTAACAGCAAAATCACCTGGTCTTCTGACAGTTTTTTTCCGGGCAGCAACTCGTCGCTGAGGGGATGACCTTCGATAAATTCTTGAACGAGATAGAATTCTTCGTCTTCCTCAAAATATGCCAATAGTCGCGGAATTTGATCATGTTCGCCTAACTTCTCTAAGGTTTCTGCTTCAGAAAGAAACATTCGTCTCGCCTGCTGCAAAATAGCGGGGTTGTGGCTGGCAAAGCTGAGATGC
This sequence comes from Leptolyngbyales cyanobacterium, assembly GCA_038231055.1. Lineage (GTDB taxonomy): Bacteria > Cyanobacteriota > Cyanobacteriia > Leptolyngbyales > Leptolyngbyaceae > Phormidesmis_A. The sequence continues at coordinate 2,896 of JBBRMC010000420.1, read as the reverse complement.
TTTAAAACACACAAAGGGTTCCCAGGACGCTGAGTATCCTGAGTGATATAGGTGTGACCAAACCCGCCTGAACCCAGCACCCTAACAATGCGATATCGCGAACTGAGCAATCGTCCTAACATTGCACCCGTGGATGGTAGACAACTTGATTGTAGGGCGATATGCAGAAGAAGATTGAGGGAAAAAGGATGAAGATTGAGCAGCGACATGATTGGGTGTTGACAGCAGAAGCAGCGATCGAGATTCAGCAAAGGCTGCGACAGGAGGTGATCACGCGCGATCAATTTGGGGCGGTGCATTACGTTGCGGGGGTCGATGTCGGCTTTGAAGCAGATGGGTCGGTAACTCGTGCGGCAGTCGCAGTGCTGAGTTATCCAGAATTGCAGCTTTGTGATCAGGCGATCGCGCGTCGTCCCACCACGTTTCCCTATATTCCTGGGTTTCTCTCGTTTCGAGAAGTTCCGGCGGTTTTAGATGCCTTGGCAACGGTCAAAATTGTGCCTGATTTGCTGCTGTGTGATGGTCAGGGAATCGCTCACCCTCGACGCTTGGGCATCGCGTGTCATCTGGGAGTGTTGACCAATATGCCGACGATCGGGGTGGCAAAATCTCGGTTAATTGGCAAACACGCCGAAGTTCCAGACCAGCGAGGCAGTTGGGAGCCACTTTACGAGCGAGGTGAAGTCATCGGCGCGGTGCTCAAAACTCGCCCCAACACTCTGCCGCTGTATATTTCACCGGGTCATCGCATTAGTTTAGAAACGTCGATCGCCTATGTGATGGGCTGCACCACAAAATATCGCCTGCCCGAAACGACTCGCTTTGCTCACAGATTAGCGTCTGGCTGATCGGCTGCGCGTTAAATCGATCGTGATTTTGCCGCTAAAGTCAGGAATCGGAGCCGCAGGTTTAATCAACTGCACACGTACCTGAGTGACTCGATCGAATGTGAGAACAGAGTCTGCGATCAGCGTCGCTAATCTTTCTAGCAGCACTAAGCGAGAAGCCTTGACCAAGTGTTGAACCGTTTCGATCACATCGCAATAATCTAAGGTATCTGCTAATCGATCGCTCTGTCCGGCGAGTGACAAATCAATCCACAGCGTTAAATCAACTTCAAACCACTGTCCCAAAATTTGTTCTTCAGGGAGCGCGCCTGTATAGCCATAGGCACGAATGCCTGTCAAATGAATGCAGTCCATTTACTTAAATCCATAGCCTTTTTGAATATAGTAGTTCTTGATCCACACGCCAAACCGAATCACCGGAACAGTGACAGGTTGCGAGACACGATCGAACTTTGCAACTAGACTTGATTGAACTGGGAATAAATCATCCGATAAGATGACTGCATTTCTGCCTTCAAAGGGGCGATCGCTGGGATACCAGAAGTCAAATTGATCAACCCGATCGGAGATTGCCCTGACAGTCTTGTCATTGAGTTGATACGCTAGAGCCGATGCCGATCGATAATCCGTTGTGATCAATAAAGGAGACGGCTCTAAATCTGCTGCTTGCTGTTTGACTGCGGCGGCGATCTCTTGCCACCCATACAGCATTCGCGAATCGGGATCAGCATCTTTGCTAATCAATGCAGATAATGGCAAAAAGCAATAATGTATAACCAACAGCGTTGCAAAAAACAAACCGTAAATCTGGAAGCCCAAAAACGGCTTTGGCTTCATGTTTGAAATTGGCATAAAGACAGACGGAAGCAATGGAAATAATAAAAGATAAGCCGTGATATTCCAGTAATAAAGCGCAGCAGAGAGGAGAGAAATAACCGTAAGAACAACGGTCGAAATAGAAAATACCCAAAATGCAACAACAGAATAGACAGAATCAGGGCGAATTAAATGATTGGGTTGCTTGAGGCTGCGATAAAATCCTCGCCAATAAAATGGTGAAACGACTAGAAATGAAAACCCAACAAATGCAATGAATGAGCCTATTTTGATTCCAGAATTAATCGGGTGAATGCTGCGATCGACATAATAATGAAACGACTGAAAATCATTCGAGAGATTCCAGATCAGAATCGGAGTCAGTGTGGCAGCGGCAATTCCAACCGCCAAATAGAGTCGTCGATCTCTTAAAAGCGGTCGCAGTCGCCGATCGACAACAATAGCGGCGAGAAATCCGAGAAGCACAAAAACAGCATTATATTTGGATAGAATGGCAAGCCCGATCGCGAGCGCAGAGGCATAAAGTCGCCACGTTTCCCCTTTTGACGTGATCACGTAGCCATCCAGAAATGTGATCAATAAATACGAAGAGGTCAATGAAAAAAGAATCAGCAGATGATCATGCCATGCCAACCCCAAAAATAAAAAATACAAGGGGGATGCAGCGACTAAACGAATCACGAACCAGAATCGTTGCTGAATAGAATCTCGATACAGATAGCGAACGATGCGATCGTAAATATAAAAAATTATGACGCTACTGATTAAAGCTGGCAGCCGCAGTGTGAATGTCGAGCGTCCAAGAGTCGCCGTAAACAGACCTTGAACCCACGCATTTAAGGGCGGATGGTCATAATAAGACCAATCTGGATGCTGTCCCCAAAGCCAATAATAAGCCTCATCAGAATTTGGGAATGCGGTTAACCAAAACACGAGACGCAGCAAAATAAAAGCAATGAGAAAAGGCAACCAGAGTTTGGGCATTTATAAGGAAGCAGATATCAATCGTCACAAATTTTCGTCAATCTGGGAGAGGTGCCCGATCGCCAGTCACGATCATTAAATTTAGTCCACTACGATGCACTTTTAATAAAAAAAAAGTCTTATATTCATTCATCATCTATTCATTAGTTGCGTATGCTGACTCGCTCTGGACGCAGAACTCTCGAAGCTATCTCGATTCCGATCGCTGCTCTGATCTTCTCACTCTT
>JBBRMC010000419.1:0-4071 GCA_038231055.1 Leptolyngbyales cyanobacterium | reverse complement strand
TGGCATTGTTGCTAGTCGTGCGCGTCTGGATTCCGCCCACCTTTAGCGGCGTTGACCCCGAACGGCGAATTAGCGAAACCTATCAAATTAATAAAGAGAAAATCACGATGAACGGGCATTAAGCAGAGAGAGCGGATGGAATTTTTCATCCGTTTTTATTTTAGGTTCTCTCTCGATTGACGGGCTATATTAGGTTGCTGATTGAGTTTTACCTCAAATGAACTTCAGCTTCCTGATCTCTGTTTGCCTCTATTTAATTGTTTGCACGATCGGAACTCTAGCCATGTTCCATCCCACACTTTTGAGTGGTTTTTCGAGAATGCAAAGCTATCCTGCTGATAGTCGATTAAATAATTACATTCTGGAGCATTCTTTTCAGTTTATTGTTAACCCAAATTACACAAAAGATTTTTGGTCAGCACCATTTTTTTATCCCATTCAAAATACGATCGCGCTTACAGAAAATTTGCGGGGCACCAGTCCGATCTACTGGCTGTTTAGAGTTTTTAACTCACCAGAGACATCTTTTCAACTTTGGACGATCGCTGTCACAATTTTGAGTTTTTTCTCTCTAGTCTTCTTGCTGCGTCGGCTAAGAGTGAACCCAATTCTTGCAGCATTGGGTGGCTTTGTCTTTGCTTTTGGAATGATCAGAATTGGGCAGATTAATCACGAGCAGCTATTGACTCAATTTTTGACTTTCAGCAAACGGCTGCTATGTGGATTGGAATGAAATCCGGCGTTCCGGTCATCAATGGGCGATCGGGATTCTTTCCCAAAAACTATCCCAATCCTTATGCGCTGCCCAAAATTGATGAGTTGGTGCGGTGGCAGGGCGATCGCTATCAAGGAACGTTTTGCGTCGTGTCTGCCAGAACAGCAAAGCCGATTTTGGGTCTGGAAATCCTGCGATCGTCTACGACTTCCTCTAATCGATTTACCCTTTCTAGGATTAATTTGCCTCTTTCTAAAATCAGATTGCCAGAGCAAAAAGTTGGCTTGTAATCTGCCTAGATCTCTCGGTAGGCTGAAGCATGACTGCCCAGAGCATGAAAAATGCCCTCCTCTGAGTGCGATACTAGAATCCTTCGCGCTTTTGTTACCCCCCACACCGTTTATCTACCGCAAAGCGGCTCCCAGCCATGCCGACCCTCGATCGCAAACCGATTCTCCTCGACTTTGAAAAGCCCCTCGCAGAGCTAGAATCTCGCATCAGTCAAATTCGTGAACTTGCGGAAGAAAATGACGTAGATGTGACGGAGCAGATTCGTCACCTTGAGGCTAAGGCAATCCAGCTTCGTCAAGAAATCTTTAGCAGTTTGTCGGCGGCACAACGCTTGCAGGTGGCACGGCATCCCCGCCGACCTAGCACCTTTGACTACATTCAGGCAATCAGCGACGAATGGATGGAGCTACATGGCGATCGTGGTGGCTCTGATGACCCGGCTATGATCGGCGGCGTGGCTCGTCTCGATGGGCGACCTGTGATGATGTTGGGGCAACAAAAGGGACGCGATACTAAAGACAACATCACGCGCAACTTTGGCATGGCATCCCCCGGCGGGTATCGCAAAGCCATGCGGCTGATGGAACACGCCGATCGCTTCTCAATGCCCATCTTGACGTTTATTGACACGCCCGGAGCTTACGCGGGGCTGAGTGCCGAAGAACTCGGACAGGGTGAAGCGATCGCTTATAACCTGCGAGAAATGTTTCGGCTCGATGTGCCGATTATTTGCACGGTGATTGGCGAAGGCGGTTCGGGTGGCGCATTAGGAATTGGCGTGGGCGATCGCTTGATGATGTTTGAACATTCGGTCTACACCGTTGCTACGCCCGAAGCCTGTGCCGCCATTCTCTGGCGCGATGCTGCGAAAGCACAGCAAGCGGCTGAAGCCTTGAAGATTACTGCGAGCGATTTAAAGGGTTTAGGAATTCTCGACGAACTGCTGACCGAACCGATCGGAGGTGCTCATTCTGATCCCTTAAAAGCGGCTGAGATTCTTAAAGAAGCGCTTCTCAGAAATCTAGGCGAATTGGATCAGATGACAGGTCAACAGCGTCGTGACCTTCGTTATCAAAAGTTTCGCAGTATTGGGATGTTTGCCGAAGTGACTGTCTAGCAACGGCGTTCCGTCACCCTGAGAGAAAACTCTCTTTTTTGCGCTACTATACTTAATGTAACATTTGTTTACAATAGAGTGATTCTCCACAGCTTCTTGGATTGATAAGTTCTCATCTAAAACTGATATTTCAGAGTCAATGAGGATTTATGATCGAGATGGTAATCGAGTTTTCAGTTAGCTGTAGAAATATTGCTCTAAATAGCGCCCGAAGAGTTTTTGACTCACATTCCATGTCTTTTGGTGCTTCCCTTTTGCAGTTCACGCACTAGTTTGCGCCTCCTCCGTAAACTGATTGTCTGAACTAGCAGAAAATCTAGAACGCCTGCTCACCGTTGAGTTAACCGAGTATTGCATGACCCTCAATTTAGAACGACGTGCTTTAATTACAGGCGCGAGCAGCGGAATTGGCAAAGCGACTGCCCTTGCGTTTGCTGAAGCTGGAATTCACTTAGTATTGGTGAGCCGCTCTCAACCTTCATTAGAAGCCGTAGCCGACGCTGCTCGTCAGTTTGGTGTCAAGGTGCAGACTTACTCGATCGACCTTTCGATCGTTGAGTCAGTGCGCTCTCAAATTGAGGCGATCGCGTCAGACCATCCGCTCGATATTCTCATCAACAATGCTGGCATGGGCTACACAGGCTCTCTGATGGATATATCACTGACTGACTGGCAGCGCGTCATGGATTTGAACGTCACGAGCGTTTTGCAGTGCATTCAGGGTGTACTACCAGGGATGCGGCAGCGAAAACACGGGACGATTATTAATGTCGCCTCGATCGCCGCGCATCAAACCTTTCCCGACTGGGGAGCTTATTGCGTGAGCAAATTCGGTGTGTTGGCGTTATCAAAAACGCTGGCGGCAGAGGAGCGTGCTAACGGCGTTCGGGTGATCACGGTGTCTCCTGGCTCGGTCAACACCCCCATTTGGGACACTGACACTGTTCATGCTGACTTTGATCGCTCCATGATGTTGACTCCCGAGATCGTTGCTCAGTCTATTCTCTATGCAGCGCTCGTGCCGCATCAAGCCGTCGTCGAAGAACTGATTTTAATGCCCAATGCGGGCACTTTTTAAACCGCGAGTCGATCGTGGGCGTGGTTTGTTCTCTAGTTCACACATTCCTGGATTCATTATGACTATTGCTTCCCCAAACGGTTCTAACACGTCTGACTCGTCTCCCTCTAAACTTGCAAATTTGGAGCCGAGACCCGATCGCAATACGCTCAATGGGCAAGAAGCCAAGGTGCCTTCTCCTGCTCAAGTCAGCCAAGACGAAATGATGGAGGCAGTGCGAACGATGCTGCTGGGCGTGGGTGAAGACCCTGAGCGAGAAGGATTGCTCAAAACGCCAAAGCGAGTGGCTGAGGCAATGCGCTTCTTGACGAGCGGCTATGAAACCTCGTTAGAAGATCTCGTGAATGGTGCCATTTTTGACGAGGGTCATAATGAAATGGTGTTGGTTCGCGACATCAATGCCTTTAGTTTGTGTGAGCATCATATGCTGCCGTTTATGGGTCGGGTGCACGTCGCCTATATTCCAAATCAAAAAGTGGTTGGGTTGAGCAAACTGGCTCGAATCGTTGAGATGTATTCACGCCGTTTGCAGGTGCAGGAGCGGTTGACTCGTCAGATCGCTGAGGCAGTGAAAGAAATCTTGGAGCCAAGAGGGGTTGCCGTTGTGATGGAAGCGAGCCATATGTGCATGGTTATGCGCGGCGTGCAAAAGCCAGGTTCGTGGACGGTCACGAGTGCGATGGTAGGGGTCTTTCAAGAAGACCAGAAGACCCGCGAAGAGTTTCTCAATCTGATTCGTCACCAGCCCTCTTTTTGGTAGGCGTTTGTGGGGCGGCATCGAGACCACCCCGATCGGTCATGATTTACCCGACGCTGTAGAGACGTTCCGCTGGAACGTCTCAAAACTTTGCGATCGTCGCTGATAAATTG
>JBBRMC010000418.1:0-4071 GCA_038231055.1 Leptolyngbyales cyanobacterium | reverse complement strand
TTTAGACTAGCGACGCACTTCATCACCGATGCGACCAAGCTGGTATGATTTTCGGCGTTGCTGAATCCAGGTATGAACTACCCAATTCGCCCTCACCCTAGCCCTCTCCCAAATGGAGAGGGAACAGGACTTCTGGCTCCCTTCTCCCTGGGGAGAAGGGTTGGGGATGAGGGCAATTCATACTTTCATTCAGCAACGCCTAATTTTCGTCGAAGCTTTGGACTTCCAAATCACCGCAGAAGGAATGCTGGGTAAGTGCATCCTCGATACTGGGTTTGGTCAATTCCTGATGTCAAGGCTGAAGTTCAAGGTCTAAACTAGGGTATGGCGATTTATTTTTATTGGGGAGAAGATAGTTTTGCGATCGCTCAAGCGGTCAAAGCGCTTCAGAAAAAGGTGCTCGATTCTGATTGGGAAAGTTTTAACGTAGACAAAATTTCTCCCGATCACCCTGACTCGGTGATTCAAGGACTCAATCAAGCCATGACTCCCCCGTTTGGAGCGGGCGATCGCTTTGTGTGGCTTATAGATACGACTTTGGCTCAGCGCTGCTCAGAAAGCCTGTTGGCAGAGTTAGAACGGACGCTTCCTTCGATTTTGAAAACCACGACCTTGTTATTTACTAGTCCTGGTAAGCCAGATGGACGGCTGAAATCGACAAAGCTGCTTCAGAAATATGCTTCTATTCAAGAATTCTCCCCAATTCCGCCGTGGAAGACTGATTTACTGATTAGGCAAGTGCAAACCATTGCTCAGGAATTAGGCGTTAAGCTAACCGCAGACAGTGCCGAATTTTTGGCGGAGGCAGTCGGCAACAACACGCGGCAACTCTACAGCGATTTAGAAAAGATTCGGTTATTGGGTGGCGACTCAAAGAAGCCATTGAGCGTGAACGAGATCGCTCCTCTGATTACTGCCAGTACTCAAAACAGCTTGCAGTTAGTTGCGGCAATTCTTGAGGGCAAGACCGATCGAGCGTTGGAACTGGTGACAGATTTGCTGCGTCAGAATGAACCTGCTCTTAAAATTGTGATGACTCTAATCGGACAGTTTCGTCAGCGCTTGTGGATCAAAGTCATGCTGGAGTCGGGAGAACGCGACGATCGCGCGATCGCGCAAGCTGCCGAACTCAACAATCCTAAAAAGCTTTATTTTCTGCAAAAAGAACTCGCTAGAATTTCTGTAAATCAGTTACAACAGACATTGCCGCTTCTTCTAGAGTTGGAATTTAGTCTGAAACGTGGGGCAGACGAAACTTCGACCTTGCAAACGAATGCGATTCAGCTATGTCAACTTTTTAAGATCTAGAGACTCAGGACAAAAGTCACTTGACGATTAAATTCAAAACCTCATCGTTTTGTGGAACTTCTTGCCCATAAAATAACTCATGATCATTAACAGTCACCCGTGTGCTAGTTTTCGGAATGTCACACCACCTATGATGAACCGCGCTTTTCGTTTACCTGCTCGTTTAAATAAAATGCTGACCCGATCGCTGGTGTTAGGGACGCTTTCTACGTTCGGTCTCCTCTCTGGCTTTACGCCAAATCTATCGGGGCAGACTTCACATCTGTTTGATTCGGCTGCTTATGCTCAGTCTCAAGAATCTGTCTTTACGCGATACGTTAGAGCTGCCTATGAGCTTGAAATTACCCGCAGACCCCTTGGTGAAGAGGTCAAGAGGCTGACAGGTGGCAATGCACCCAGCAATGTTTGCAGCAAAGTTGACCAAGTTCAAGCCGATGTGCGCGATCGAGTCAGAGAGATCTGTACTGGGTTTGCTGCTCAGAGAAAAGCGATCGTCTATGACAAATATAAGCTCAGTCAAGACGAGTTTAACGGCTTCCAGCGACAGATGATTGACTCCTCCACTCGCGCAGAGATGGAAGGCAAGGTCAACGTCGAGCTAAAGCGGTTGGGGTTGATTCAATAAGCGATCGCCTCCTCACACACCAAAAAGTATTTCTCAATACTTAATTCGTTCTCCCATTTCTGTAGATCCTTAAGGTAGGCACATCACGTTGCAAGTCTTAGGAGATCAGACATGAGTGGATTGGGTGGACTGAACAAATCGCCAGATGGAGTTGTTTTAGGACTCGTGCAGCTTCAGTTGCCGACTGTCGTGACTGCCGATGACTTGGCAATGCAGACCCAGCGCATTTGCGACATGGTTGCCAAAGCTCGACGCAACTCGCCTGCAATGGATCTGGTCGTGTTTCCAGAATATTCTCTGCATGGGCTATCGATGGATACCAATCCAGAGATTATGTGTCGGCTCGATGGTGCCGAAGTTGCCGCATTTAAAGCTGCCTGTCAACAAAACCGCATTTGGGGTTGTTTCTCGATCATGGAGTACAATCCCCACGGCAACCCCTACAACAGTGGGATCATTATTGACGATCGAGGTGATCTCAAGCTCTACTATCGCAAACTGCATCCCTGGGTGCCTGTCGAACCGTGGGAGCCAGGAAATCTAGGTATCCCAGTCTGTGAAGGTCCTAATGGCAGCACCTTGGCGTTGATTATCTGTCACGATGGGATGTTTCCTGAAATGGCGAGAGAATGCGCCTACAAGGGAGCCGATATTATGATCCGCACGGCAGGCTATACCGCCCCGATTCGTCACGCTTGGAATATCACCAATCAGGCAAACGCCTTTTGCAATCTGATTTACACCGCCTCGGTTTGTATGTGTGGCAGCGATGGCACCTTTGATTCAATGGGCGAAGGGACGATCGTCAATTTTGATGGCACTCCTCTCGTGATTGGCAGCAGTCGCCCCGACGAAATCATTACCGGAGAGGTGCGTCCAAAACTGGTGCAAGAAGCCCGTCGCGTTTGGGCGGTTGAGAATAATATCTATCAGTTTGGGCACCGCGGCTACGTTGCGGTTAAGGGCGGCGCTCAAGATTGCCCCTACACTTACATGCAAGATATGGTAGAAGGCAGTTATCGCTTGCCTTGGGAAGATGAGGTAATTCACACCGATGGAACGTCGTGTGGATTTGCTGAACCGACTCGCTCTTATGAAGGCACCCCGTTGGCAAGCACTGTTCAATCGTGAGGGAGGTGGCTTGTGGGATGTTATGTAGAAGCAGATCCGTATCCTTATCCCTTTAATGGGGATTTGCGCCCAGAGAATACGGTGATTTTGGTGATCGATATGCAAACCGATTTTTGTGGAATCGGAGGGTATGTCGATCGCATGGGTTATGACTTGGCGCTGACACGGGCACCGATTGAATCGATCAAAACCCTGCTTTCGGCGGCTCGGGCTAAGGGCTTTCACATCATGCACACCCGCGAGGGGCATCGACCTGACTTGGCAGATCTGCCCGAAAATAAACAGTGGCGCAGTCGGCAAATTGGGGCAGGCATTGGCGATCCCGGTCCGTGCGGCAAGATTTTGGTGCGGGGTGAGCCGGGTTGGGAGATTATCCCCGATTTGGCACCGCTGCCCGGAGAAGCCGTGATCGACAAACCGGGCAAAGGTTCTTTTTATGCTACCGATCTGGATTTGTTGCTGAAGCGGCAAGGCATTCAAAACATTGTGCTGGCGGGCATCACAACCGATGTTTGTGTTCATACAACCATGCGAGATGCCAACGACCGAGGCTATGAGTGTCTCTTACTTTCTGACTGCACCGCCGCAACTGATTACAGCAATCATCTCGCTGCTTTAAGCATGGTGAAAATGCAAGGCGGCGTATTTGGTGCAGTTTCTGATTCGGCAGCATTCATTGAGACAATGAATGCTCATTGCTGAGTTCTGATTCACTATTTGGATTGTAATGTCATGTCTATGTTAGTTTCGGTTCTGACTGTCATCGCGTTAGCCATTCCCGGCATGGCTGATTGAATCTGAGCCGCCGACTTCAATGAAAGCGTGGCGATCGAGGGAAGCAAGCGATCGAGGCGCACCGTCATTTCCCCCTGTCCCGTTGTGTTTAACGATTTCAGCGTCATATTCACCCCTTTCGGCATTCCCGGCAACGCAATCTGCTGACCCTGTGCCTGTTGCTCAACGCCCACTTTAAGCGTGGCAACCCCATCTTTTAAGCTGACTAGCTC
>JBBRMC010000417.1:0-4077 GCA_038231055.1 Leptolyngbyales cyanobacterium | reverse complement strand
TCCTTGTTGCACATCGATTAGAAATAGAGTCTATGTACTATTTTTAATCATTAATTGAACGATTTGCTCCGATGAAGTCTAGCAAAATTCGCTGATGAGTTGTGCCCAACGGTCGAACTTGGTTAGCTCGATCGGAGAAACGATCGCCTCGAATAATATCCTCTACCGAGAGCAGCCCTAGATCCCAGCCTTCCATCAGCACCAGATTCTCCAGTCCCACATTCAAAGGTGCATGAAAGACGTGACGAATCACTTTCTCGTCCCCATAGTCCTCAAATTTCGTCACACTTGGCATTTTATAGCCAATTTCTTCAATTAATTCTCGCTGAACAGCAACTTCTGGGCTTTCTCCTGGCTCAATATGTCCTCCAAAAAAGCCCCAGCAGCCTGGATGAACGATGCGGGGATCGTTGTCTCTAAGCTGCATCAAAAATTGGTTGTCCTGATAAAGAATGGCGATCGCGACCTGAACCCGATCGTCCTTCACGTAATCCTTCATGGTTTGGTCATTGAAACGGATTCGGCAGCTCCCTCTTGTTCCACATAAATCGACCCTTGATCCTTACCATCCAACACAATACTCTGATAGCGGACTTTTCCGGTGACTTTTACGTCCGTTCCGGGTGCAGGAGGTACGTCTTTTGTCACCACCCAAACTTTGCCCGTTGAGTCTTGAAGCTCGTAGGCGTTCAATCCAGCCAATGGCGCTAAAGCTCCAGTCTTGCCCTGCAAATGCACCGTGAAGTTAATTTTCTGCTTTTGCAAATCGCCAATTTTAGCGACGCTGAAATCAAGGGATGAAAGCATCGCTTCAGGATGAAATATGGTCTTTTCAGGTTGGAGAGCCGGACTGCTACAGCCCACTAGCCCAACTAAGAGAGCTAGCCCAACCCTATGCATGAAAATTAAGACGTTTGATCGCATCGCTCACCTACCTGCTTTGACCAATAGACTTCACATCAAGCCTGATTCAACCGCCAGAGACTCCCAGAACGGTATTCCACGGTAAACTAAATCTGCAATGCTAAGAGAAAGTCTTTAGATGTGTTCGCACACTCGATCGGGCTTTTGCATGGCGATCTTACTCCTTCTTGACCCAAAAGACACTCAGAATTCTTAGAATTTTGAACTCGTTTTCACTCAAATTTCATTTCTTATGACAGCCCAACTTCTCGATGGCAAGGCTTTGGCTCAACGAATGCAGGCAGAGTTAGCCCAACACGTTCAGACTCTGCAAGCCAGCTATAGTCGCCCTCCAGGGCTAGCCGTTTTGATGGTGGGTGACAACCCCGCCAGCGCTGCCTATGTGCGAAATAAAGAACGTGCTTGCACAACCGTAGGGATCGCATCCTATGGCAAACACTTCCCCGCAGACACCACCCAAGCCGAATTAGAACAAGCGATTCAAGAACTCAATCGTGACGATCGGGTCGATGGCATCTTAGTTCAGTTGCCCCTACCAGATCATCTAGACTCGATAGCGCTGCTCAACCAAATCGATCCCGACAAAGATGCAGACGGGCTGCACCCCCTTAACCTCGGACGATTAGTGCGCGGCGAACCGGGACTGAGAAGCTGCACCCCTGCCGGAGTGATGCGGCTCCTTGAAGCGTATCAAATTGATCTTAAAGGCAAACAAGCGGTCGTCATTGGTCGTAGTATTTTGGTAGGAAAACCGATCGCGCTCCTGCTGTTAGAAGCCGATGCGACGGTGACGATCGCCCATTCTCGATCGCAGGATCTGGGCGCGATCGCTCGGAGTGCTGACATCCTGATCGTGGCGGTGGGTCGCCGAGGGCTAATCACGCCTGAGATGGTCAAACCTGGCGCAGTGGTGGTCGATGTCGGCATCAATCGCATCACTGACGAAACGGGCAAAAGTCGGTTAGTCGGTGACGTTGATTTTGAGGCAGTTCTGCCTGTTGCTGGATATTTAACTCCTGTTCCGGGTGGAGTTGGCGCGATGACTGTGACCATGCTGTTGCACAATACAGTATGGAGCTATCGCCAAAAATTTTGAATAATGAGTTGAAGATTCAACAGCTACGACTCTCTGTTCAGAAATGACCGCGAGAGGATGTTAGGAGAGAACTTATGGTAGTAACGGACGAAACACAATTTTCAAGACGAGCCTCTCAGTTTGACTTGTGCACTTATCTATCGGCTAAACAAGAACAGGTAGAAGCTGCTCTCGATCGCTCTCTCCCGGTGATCTACCCTGAACAGATTTATGAGGCGATGCGCTATTCGCTGCTAGCAGGTGGCAAGCGGTTGCGTCCGATTCTTTGTTTGGCGACCTGTGAGTTGATCGGGGGCACGATCGAGATGGCGATGCCGACCGCCTGTGCGCTAGAAATGATTCACACCATGTCGCTGATTCATGATGACTTGCCCGCGATGGATAACGACGACTATCGTCGGGGCAAGCTGACCAATCACAAAGTTTTTAATGAAGCCGTCGCCATTCTTGCCGGAGACGGGCTGCTGGCATACGCGTTCGAGCACATCGTTGAAGAAACGAAAGATGTTCCTGCCGATCGCTTGATGAAGGTGATTGCGCGGTTGGGTCGAGCCGTGGGTGCGGCAGGGCTGGTCGGTGGTCAAGTGGTTGACCTGCATTGTGAAGGCGCATGTGATGTGAAAATTGAGACGCTCAACTTCATCCATGCCCACAAAACGGCTGCTTTGCTAGAAGCCTCGGTGGTCAGTGGTGGCATCATTGCCGGAGCCTCCGAGACGGATGTGCAGCGACTATCTCGATATTCTCAAGCGATCGGGCTTGCCTTTCAAATTGTTGATGACGTGTTGGATATCACCTCGACCCAAGAGGAGTTGGGCAAATCAGTGGGTAAGGATCTGCGCGCTCAAAAGGTGACCTATCCGAGCTTTTGGGGGATCGAGGAGTCAAAACGCCAAGCCCAGCAAATGATTGAGCAAGCCAAGTCAGAAGTCGTTGGGTTTGGCGATCGTGCCGTGCCCCTGATGGCGATCGCTGACTTCATCACCGCCCGTACCCACTAATATTTCATTCTTGATCTTTTAAAAAATGCAGGACTTTGGCGACTTACTGAATAACAGAGTGCTGCTCGTTGCAATCTTTGCCTGTCTGTTAACTCAAGCAACTAAGCTGATTGTTGAACTGATTAAAAATCACAAATTAAACTTTCGAGTGGTGGTTGAAAGTGGCGGAATGCCAAGCTCTCACTCTGCTTTGGTGACGGCTCTTGCGGCTGGAGTTGGGCAGACTTCAGGATGGGCAAGCAGTGAGTTTGCGATCGCGACGATCGTCGCGGTTGTTGTGATGTATGACGCGGCAGGGGTTCGACAAGCGGCTGGAAAGCAAGCCCGGATTCTCAATCAAATCATCGACGAATTCTTTCAGGGAGAACATCAATTCACCGAAGATCGCCTCAAAGAGCTGTTAGGACACACCCCGGTTCAAGTCATTGTTGGATCGATTTTAGGGATCGCAATTTCGTTCGGCACAGAGTTCGCGTTTGGTCGATAACCCCGGTAGAGACGTTCCACCGGAACGTCTCTACGGTGGGGATGGTTGGCTACCGTTCTCCGACGGCGGGGGGTGACACTTGGACGCTGGATTTTAATAACGTGACGCGGCGGCTGTCTACAACTATGACCACAAAGCCACGATCGCTCAAACTCTGTAGCGTAGAGTTCGCCGCACTTTGATTGGTGGTGTGAGTTACCAACAGATAGGGACGTTGCCCATAAGACACTAACCCTATGTCCTTCTTAACTACCTGCCGTAGCTGAGTCGCCACCTCTGGCTTGTTAAAGTAGCTCACCAAAACGGCATAACCTGCCCCTAGAGGTTGAGGGTTATACTTCGGGATGGCTGGATTTGAGACCCCTGCTGATGGAGGATTTGAAGGACTTTGAGGAGTAGTTGCGGCGATCGTCGGTCGCGCCACAAATGCTTGAAGCCCGACTGTCTCGGTCAGATATTGCGCCCAAGAACTCGCAGTTTCTACGGTGTTGAAGCCACTGACGCGAGTTACTACATCCTGTAAGTAACGACAAACCGTCGTGCTTGTGTTGCTCGGCAGCACTTTGCGT
>JBBRMC010000416.1:0-4088 GCA_038231055.1 Leptolyngbyales cyanobacterium | reverse complement strand
TTTTTTAATCTCATTTAAGATGTCTTCGGGAAGCGGGTCGTCAATGCTCAACACCATCACAGCATCCCCGCGCACGATTTTGCGCCCGACTTGCATACTAGCGATGTTGACATTAAAGCTGCCCAGCAATGAGCCAATTCTACCGATGATTCCTGGCATATCGCGGTGCAAGGTGAATAGCATATGACGATTGGGCGGAACGTTAACCGGGAAATCATCAATGCTAGTGACTCGAATCTCGTTGTCGCCCAACAGCGCTCCTGTAACAGAGTGCTCACCCAATGCCCCTTTAGCGAGTAGGTGAAGCGAGCCGGTATAGTCTTTAACGGATGCGTCACGAGTTTCAATTACACGGATGCCTCGTTCTTTTGCCTCAATGCTGGCGTTGACATAATTGACTCGTTCTTGCAGGGCATGAGAGAGCAGCCCTTTGAGCGCGGCGACTACGATCGGTTGACTTTGATTGGTTGCCAACTCTCCGCGCAGCCCGATGTTTAAAGATTCAATGCGTCCACCAGCGAGTTGCCCGACCAGATTGCCGAGGGTTTCTGCCAGTTGCAGATAGGGTTTTAATTGCTCTAATAAGTCAGGACGCAAACCGGGAATGTTGACTGCCGATCGAGCAGGCAAGCCCAGCAAGACATCGCGGATTTGTTCGGCAACGTCGATCGCCACATTGGCTTGAGCTTCTTCGGTTGAGGCTCCTAAGTGGGGGGTGAGCACGATTTCTTTGCCCAAGGCTCTCAAATCAGATTCGCCCAACGGCTCAGATTCAAATACGTCGATCGCGGCTCCGGCAATCTTGCCTGCTTTCAACGCCTCTGCTAGAGCAGCTTCGTCAATAATGCCGCCACGCGCGCAGTTGATAATGCGAGCAGTCGGCTTCATTTTGGCGATCGCGTCTGCCCCAATTAAATGGGTCGTTTCTGCCGTCTTGGGAATGTGAAGCGTGATGTAGTCTGCTTGCTGGAATAGCACATCCAATTCCACCAGACGGCAGCCAATTTGCTCTGCTCGTTCGTGAGAAATAAATGGATCAAACGCCAACAGCTTCATGCCCATGGCTTTGGCAACCGTGGCGACGTGAGTGCCGATTTTACCCAAGCCTACGACACCGAGAGTTTTCTTATAAACCTCAACACCCGTGAAGCTTTTACGATCCCATTTGTTGCTTTTCACCGACTGATTAGCAGCGGGAATGTAGCGCGACAGTGCCATCATCATGGCGATCGTGTGTTCGGCAGCGGCGATCGTGTTGCCTTCTGGAGAATTAACGACCACGATGCCTTTGCGAGTAGCGGCAGTCACGTCTACGTTATCGACTCCGACCCCTGCGCGCCCGATAATCTTGAGTTGAGTGCCTGCCTCGATCACTTCTTGAGTGACACGAGTCCCAGAGCGAATCATCAATGCGTCATAGTCAGAAATAATCTCGACCAGTTGCTCACGAGACAGGTCAGTCTTGACATCAACCTGGGCAACCTGGGACAAAATATCAATCCCTACCTGATCAATGGGATCGGAAACAAGAACCTTGGGCATAAAACCTTAATGGATGATAGGGGCAGAGAGAGGAGTACAGGAAACAACAAACTCGGAACGCAGAACTTTTGATTTACTTTTCGTGGTTCATCCTTTCGAGTGATTCCCCGATTAGTCATTCTAGTAGATTGACGCATCAAGCCTCGTGGAATGATGAAAGTTTTTTGATTTCAGTCGTGCAATTGTCTGCGTTGCTGAATGAGAGTATGAATTGCCCTCATCCCCAACCCTTCTCCCTGGGGAGAAGGGAGCCAGAAGTCTTGTTCCCTCTCATTTTGGGAGAGGGCTAGGGTGAGGGCGAATTTGGTGGCTCATACCTGGAGTCAGCAACGCCCAATCGTCTAGGGCATTACAGACCCGTTGATTTTTCTGCGTCTCAAGACCTTAATTACGGTGGTTGTTACTATAGTGAATTCTGGCTCCTGCCCATTGCAGTTTTTCGCGCAACGTTTGGTAATAGGAATAGTCTTCTCTGAGAATAATAAATTGAGCATCGCAGTCTGCCATGCGAATATCAACGCGCTGACCGGGCCAAATCGACGTAGCTAACACGCCATCCATCCACAGTTTTGTAGCCAATTCGCGATCGACCAAAGGCCAAATGCTCACCACTGATCCGGCGGGCAAAATAATTGGGCGACTCGACAGACTTAAGGGGCAGATGGGCGTAACGGCGATCGCGTCCATTCCCGGGTGAATAATCGGACCGTTTGCCGCTACGGTGTAGCAGGTCGAACCTGTGGGAGTTGCCACAATCAAGCCATCACCCTGATATTGATCGACGATTTCACCATCGATTTCCATTTCTAAAACCGACGTAATCATGCGATCGGCAGAGGCAGGCTTAACACACATTTCATTCAGTGCCAGATAGCGATCGCTCATCGGCTCCAAATTGGTGCGATTGCCCTCAAAAATGCTGGCTTGCAGCATCATGCGGCGCTGTACGGCAAATCGATCCGCTAACAACCGATCCCATACTGTCTCTGTGTTGAAGTCTTCAGACGATTCGGTGAGAAAGCCCAAATGTCCGCCAACGTTGACCGCGAGAATGGGAATCTTGTCTGCTGCCAAATTTCTAGCGGCGGTTAGAGCGGTGCCATCGCCACCCAAGACGATCGCGAGGTCGATCGGCTGCTGCACCGATGCCAAAAACACAGGATAGGGGTTGTCACTGGGTCCGCTCGGACCTAACAGCACTCGACAGTGGCGTTTTTCTAGCACTTGGGCGCACTTCTCAGCCCATCGTTGACTGAACGGGTCGCCCGACTTATGAATAATAATGACCTGATTTAGCTGCACAGTTTTTCAACCGAGAGACGTTAAGCTGGTTCACTTTCAAAAGTCTACGTCATGTGCCCCAGTTTCTCAGGCTTAATTAGGGACAAATGTATTCCATCTCAACTTGTTGAGTATCATGAAATAGCGGTTTTGGGTATTTTTAGTTGATTCGTCAAGGTCAACGATCGTACATTGATGGATAGTCCCATCTGGTCACTGAGGAGTCGTCGAATGAAACAATTTAATCCTGCGTTTTTGCAACTGAGTGCGATCGCAAGTGGTGCTGCAATGAGTGTTGGACTTGCCTTTAGCGTTCAAACTCCGGCATCGGCACAAGCTGCTTATGGTAGCTATGTGGGCATCGGACCTTCGTTTGGCTTAACTCGTGGTCCAGACGACGGTCGCCAGATTTCAGGCGTGGTTGCTGGTCGATACAAGTTTTTAACGGCTCCGATTTCAGCCAGAGCGCAAGCATTAATTGGCAGCAATGTAGCGATCGTGCCGACGATTTCCTATGACATTCCCATCAACTGGCAAACTGATGCTTATATTGGCGCAGGGGTCGCGATTCCGATCGGGGGAGACACCCCGGTTGGCAACAAAACGAGTTTTGCCATTCAACCTGGCATTGACTATTCGCTCCCTAACAGCAATGTGGTGGTGTTTGGCAATGCGATTATCTCGTTTGATGCCTATAAGCGGGGTGGGGCGGCTGCGTCACTTCAAGGCGGAGTCGGGTTGAGATTCTAGAAGATTTTGAGTAATCACGTTTCGATACCGTCCTAATGCGGTTAAGGGAAAGTGCTGCTGGTAGAGGTGATACTTCAAGTAGAAGTGCCCCGGAAAGCCTGTGCCTGTGAAATAATCTTCGTTCCAGGTGCCGTCGTCTCGTTGAGTCGTGAGCAGATAAGTGATGCCGTTATCGATCGCATCCCACGCAAACTGACTCGTTGCTTCTCCGGCGGCAAGCAGCCCGATCAATGCCCAAGCGGTTTGAGAAGCCGTACTGGCTCCTTTGCCTTTGAGTGAAGGATCGGGATAGCTGGCACAGGTTTCACCCCAGCCGCCATCGGGATTTTGACAGTTCACTAACCAGGTTGCTCCACGATCGAGACTTGACCGATGGGTTACTGGAGCGATCAGCGAAAGCGCCGCGAGAACGCCACTCGTCCCATAGATGTAATTCACGCCCCAACGTCCAAACCAAGAACCATCGCTTTCTTGTTCGTTCGCTAAATAAGAGAGCGCACGATCGAGGCGATTTG
>JBBRMC010000415.1:0-4096 GCA_038231055.1 Leptolyngbyales cyanobacterium | reverse complement strand
TGAGAGAAGCCTATGTGCAGCAGTATGACCAGCAGTTACAAGAAGTCTTGCAATCGCGAGATCAGAGCAACCAAGGACGACGATTTAGCGCCACCGATTATTTTGCAGCATTGCCCCCCGTCGGTCAGATGCCCTCTGCCACGATCGACCCCACTAATTTTACGCAAATCTACTTTCCGTCCACGGTGGATGTCAGTCTCTCGCTGGTGCCCTCCGACGAGTTAGCGGCATTAGTCGAAGAGAGTTTGCTGTTGCCTCCGATCGACTTGACGTTAACCAACGATGCGCTCGATTCCGTTGGCGTTTTAGTGCTAATGCCCGTCAATCGGCAACAGTTTCAGCAATTGCAGGGCACCCTCAGCAGTCTGACTCGATCGCTACCTGCCGTGGCTCCGGGATTGGTGGCAAAACGAACTCCCTTGTTGTCGTTACAGCAAATTCGGCTGCCCCGCGTGCCGATTCCGATCGTCAACCCTCAAGATTTGGTCGATGCAGAATGGCGAAAGGCTTTAGCTAGTTCAGATCTGCTGTGGTTTATTCGCAGGCGCAATTTGCCTTATTATGCAACGAATGTCGGATTTAATATTCGGATTGTAACCAATGACGTGATTACTGAACGCAATCTAGTCACAACGCTAAATCAAGCAGGATTATTAGATCGGGTGAACACTATTAGAAGCACGGCAACTACTGCCGCAAATGCAGATGTAACCTCGTTATTAAGTTCGCCGAAACTAACTTCTTCTAACCTGTTGTTAAGAGGTGCGGTGAACGAATTAGAAGCCGCAAAAACGGCTGATACCTCTACAACTCAGCCAACAGAGAAACTCGATCAAGCAGCAGTGCTGCAAGTTTCTAATCGATTTGGCGACCCAAAGCTTGGAGAAGGAATTCTGCGGTTAGAAGCGACGAATGCTCAACTCAAAGATGACACGATCGCGGCTACGGTTGCCCAATCTGGCACGATTCCCGAACTCGATCGCTTAGCCAGTCAACTTTCAGAAACAGAATTAAAAACATTCTCAGCCCAGTTGACGGATGTTGCAAGAACCAATCCCAGCACTGTTGGCAATCTGATTAAAACAACGTTAACCAACCGATTGGGAGGGCTGCGATAATGGACGTGAATCCCATTAAAAATTCGCTCAATGGTGAGCATTTGGTGGCGGTCTCTCCGCCCATGCAGCCTGATGCTAATGTGGGCTGGCAGCGTCGTCTTAATCTTTATTCGGGTCGATCTCTGAGCGATCGTGCCTTGATCACAGAGCAACAAGGACGATCGGGCATTCTGGCGACTCGTGGACAATTGCTCTCTCCGGGCGTGATCACTGGGCTAGAAGTCGATTTAGAAAAACCTGATTCGACTTACTATCAAATTGCAGCAGGCACAGGCATCACGGCGATGGGCGAAGATGTTTTGGTTCCGAGAACGCTGAGAGTCGCAGTGCAGGACGTGCGAGTGTATGCTCCGGCTGCAATTCTAGACGGTGCAGCACCAACGCTAACCCCAACGGGAATTTTAACGCCTCGAAAACTAGGAAAAACGCTAGGAGAACTCATCACAGATGGCATTGCTGCAACCCTGCCGCGAGCTGGAATTTTAGTGCTTCAGCCGATCGTTGCAGAATTAGTTGGGCGCAATGATCCCAAAGATCCTTGTGAGACAGATCCGCAAAACGATGCCTTTGAAGATTGGCAAATCGTAGATGGTTGCCGTTTAGTGCTTTATCTCTGGGCTTCTGAGTGGCTGGCGTTACCCGAAGCGGGCGACCTCACTCAACCAACCGTACTAGGTCAATGGCGCAATCGGTTAGCTTATACGATTTTCAGCGCTGAGAAAGCCAACACACCCGATCAACTGCTGCCTTGGGAGATGGTCGGAGTTCCGATCGCTCTCATCGGATTTGATGCCACTTGGAAGCCATTATTCAGCGATCGCTACTCAGTGGTGCGATCAGGCGGATTGCCCAAACGTCGTCATCCCCTGGTGGCAAATGCAGGAAGTCCATTTTTGTGGCAAGCGCGAGTTCAACAATTTGCCGAACAGTTGTCAGAACTCGACCTGGCAACAGTTTCAATTTCGCAAGTGGCAGACCAGTTTCTCTATTTGCCGCCCGTTGGCGTGTTGCCGACCTCGGCGATCGAGGTGCGATCGTCCAATCCCGGTTTGGGACAAAATCACTTTTTTCCCAGCAGTTATAGAATTCAGGCGGCTCCTGTGCCTCTCGAACAACTGGACATCGTTTTAGAATCGAGCGCGTCTCTAGTGCCTTTTGATGTGTCAAAACCGGATCAGGTGCAGATTTTAGCGCCCGTTCCGCAAGACTGGTATGAGCCTGATTTACTCAAAACAGAAGCGGTCGATGCTGAATTTCAACGCACGATCGATCAGTTTGTGGCTCGGCGATCGCAATGGCTCAATCGTCGCGCGATCGTTCAAAATCGCAGCACAGCTATTAGTCAAGCCATTACTGGAACGACTCCAGATTATCCCGACCCCGATCGCGTCCCCGATGAACTCGCTCAAACACCTGCGCCTTTCACCAGCACCCGCGCCCATCAGTCAAATCTAGCGGCTGGGTTTCATCAACATTTGTTTGACAGTGCAACGGCTGGGTTAGCTGTGACAACAGGCGATCGCTTGACCACTTATGTCTATCTCGATGCTGACCATCCGCCCCGCGAAGTCATGGTGCAATGGAACGTTAACGGAAGCTGGGAGCATCGCGCTTTTTGGGGTGAAGACTTACTCAATTGGGGCACTACCGGAACGACTAGCCGTTGGTCAATGGGAGCGCTGCCCGCGATCGCGTCTTGGGTGCGGTTAGAAATTCCTGCCAGCCTCGTGGGGTTAGAAAACACGACCGTCAACGGAATTGCTTTCACCCTCTATGATGGTCGCGCTGCTTGGGGACACACAGGCAAATCGGCGGCGGGTGCCCTGCCAGCTAATGATACGGTCTGGGTCGGCGACACCCTGCCAACTGGGGCAACATCTCGCACCGACAACGATGCTTGGACCTGGATTCAGGGGGCTGAATTGCTCACGCCGTTTGAAGACGATTTTGCCACCACGATCGAGAATAATGTCCGAGTTGTCACACCCCTACGATCAGTGAGCAATCAACTCACCGCGCAACTCCCATCCGAAGCCAGCCAGCTAACCACTCTGGGGCTAGAACGCTTTATTGTGCTCCTCGAAACCAAAGTTAAACAAGCCAACGATCGCATCGATTTTCACTTTTTGCGAGTACAAACTGATATCTATCGGATTCGGCAGTTTGTATTGGGCACCGATCAAGCGGCTCGGTTAGCAACGTCTCCGACTTTGGCGGCGATCGCAGAAGGGGGTCAAAGTGCCCGCGTCACCCAAGAGCAGCTAAACACGTACTTTACGCGGGTCAAGTCTGCACCCTCTGTTTCGACAAGTCCTGCGATCGCGGCTCCGTTCACGATTATGGCGGCAAGCACGGCGACCTTTGCGACGGCTCCTCAAAGGGCGGCAGTGTTTGAGCCGTTGCTCATTCAACCCACCTTTGCCAATTTTGGGATTGCAAGTTCTGCCAGCGTCGAGCTTAAACAAACCCAGGTGGATCGAACCCGCATCAATGTCATCCAAGAGCAAACGGCTTCAGGCAAGGAGCTATTTGTTTCTCAACCATTTGCTCAAGTGATTGCGGATGACGTATTAGAACAGTCGCCTCTTGTGGGTGCTGCCAGTCGCACCGTCACCGTTGCTGAACGCCTTCAACCCTCTGCCTCAGTCGAAGCCAGAAACTTTACGCTTGTGGGTCAGGCAGACACGATCGGGAGCCTCGCCAATCTAGGAATCGATCTCAGTGAGGTGAGCGTTCCGGGTACGGCTGCCAAATTTAAGGACGTAAACGCTGTACTGCTCAATCAGATTCGGTTAGGCGACGCGACTGCCAGTGATGAATCGTCCCAGTTTTCTGACGGGGTAAAAGTGCTTGATAACACCGTTGCGGCGCTGCGATTGGCAGAAGGACGAGTGCAAGATTATCGCACCGCGATCGCGGCTTGTCAGACTGTTCTCGCTCAACTTCGAGGCGTGGCTGGTCAGGTGAATCAACGACTG
>JBBRMC010000414.1:0-4115 GCA_038231055.1 Leptolyngbyales cyanobacterium | reverse complement strand
TCTTCAACATCCTCTCCTTGCAGAGTCAAGACTTAGGTCAGCCAAGAGGTTTAGTTACAGCTTGCTCTATTCAGGGAATGCTACAGAAACGATGTCCTACTCTCTCTTCCCCCATGAGCCAGTCTCACACTTCTGTTTCTACCCTTCCTCGCAGTCTGACTTCGTTAGAAACTTGGGGGTTTGGTTTTAGCGGATTGCTTTTATGGTTAGGCACTGCTCCTGCTATGCACGCCGCTTTAGGATCACAAGCCATTTGGGTTTGGATACCTGGAACGATCGTGGGTATTATGCTGAACCTGCAAGTTAACCAGTTGGGAAAATTCTCCCCCAACGTTTCTGGTGGTACACCTAACTACACGACGCGATTGCTTCAGCAGTTTCCAGCATTAGCCCGCTATAGCGCGATCGGGTATCTGCTCGGCTGGATCTCTGTACCGCCCATGAATGCAATCATTCTGACTGACCTGATTAAAGAGAATCTAGACCCTTTGGGAATCGTGTGCCCAGTTATACCGCTTAGAATCGGATTCGCATTATTGCCCTTTATTGTTGCCTTTAGCGGCACCCGAACCCTGGGAATTTTGCACACCTTCTTTGTATTTCCAGCGATCGGGTTTCTGGTCACGTTTTGTTTGCAGGGTGCTGGTTGGTTAAGCCTTTCTCCTGCCAGTCCTGGGTTGCTGCCAGACACGTGGACGGGCATTTCTGCTATTGACTGGATGAAATGGTTTTTTATCGCTGTCTATGCGGTCTATGGATGTGAGACCGCTTCTTCGTTTGTGGCAGATAGCCGCCAACCGACCGTAACTCTTCGCTGCCTGACCGTAACAGCGGGATTTATTCCGATCGTCTATTTTGTAGGGTCTTGGGTCGTCATGCGGTTAGCCACTGCACCCGGATTGGGAGATAGCACTTATCTCAACTTAGTGACAGCCGCCTCTCCCTTTTGGGGCACGTTCGCCCCTGCGCTCGTCACGTTTTTAATTACATCCGGCTGTTTACTCAGTTCAGCAACCGCCGTTTCTAACTGTCCTCGGATTTTGTATCAATTGGCAGTTGATAAGTATCTACCTCCCGTTTTTTCCGTGATTTCACGTCGAGGTGTTCTTGAGCCTGGCTTGATTTTTACGTTGCTACTAAGCCTACTTTGCTTGTTGTGGGGAGACGTAGCCCGCGTCGTCATGGTGACCGGAACAGGCTACCTACTCTCGATGATGGCAATCCATTTTGGGTTGTGGCTGGGGCGCAAGCGACCAGAAACTCGGTGGTCTTGGTGGTCGCTCGGCTTCTTTGGTATTGAGTCTACCGTTCTATTAATTGGAGGGCTGGCATGGGGTTGGCAAGACTTATTGGTCGGGATATTGTTGCCGTTCGTCGTCAGTTTGATCGCTACATTGCTCCCTCGTCTGCACTTTGCACCCTTTCACCCGGCTTGGTGGCAGCAGCAATATCGTCAGAAGCCCTATGATCCTAAAGCTGATTGGGTTGCTTTTCAGGTCATAACACTCATTGTGTTAGTCTGTGGTGCCGTCAGTATTGGTTGGCTAGTTCGGGCTGGTCTAGAACGGCATAGCATGGGCAGCCACATGGCGTTGTTTAGCATTTTGCTACTGACAATGGCATTTGTGGGAGTAGCGATCGCCTGTTGGACAAGCCTGCCCCAAATTGCCGCAATTACAGAAGCGCGAGAAGCGGTTGAACGGACTCTCGATGATTTGCAACAGACGCAGACGCAACTGGTGCAGGCAGAAAAAATGTCGAGTTTGGGGCAGTTAGTGGCAGGAGTTGCCCACGAAATCAATAACCCCATCAACTTCATTCATGGCAACTTAAGCCATGTGCGAGAGTATGCCCAAGATTTGTTGAGTATGATGCAACTCTACGAGAAGCACTATCCAACCCCCGTCGCCGAAATCCAAGCTGAAGCTGAGGCAGTGGATCTGGAGTTTTTGCAAGAAGACCTGATCAAAACTCTCGATTCGATGAAAATGGGAACCGATCGCATCCGTCAGATTGTGCTGAGCCTGCGCAATTTCTCTCGGCTTGATGAATCTGAGTTTAAAGAAGTCGATATCCACGACGGCATTGACAGCACCTTGTTGATTTTGCGGCATCGCTTAAAAGCGCAATCGGATCGTCCAGAGATTAAGTTGATTAAAGATTACGGCGAGCTACCTCACGTAGAATGCTATCCCGGACCCTTGAATCAGGTGCTGATGAATATCTTGGTCAATGCGATCGATGCCTTAGACGAAGCCAATGCCAAACAGACGTATCAGGAGATTCAAGCAAACTCGAATCAGATTACGATTCGGACGAGCGTCATCGATTCCCAATGGGCAGAGATTGCGATCGCAGATAATGGATCTGGCATACCCGAAGCCATTCAACAACGTATTTTTAACCCCTTCTTTACGACTAAACCGATTGGTAAAGGAACGGGCATGGGGATGTCAATCAGCTACCAAATCATCACTGAAAAACATAGTGGTCAATTAAAGTGTCTCTCTAAACCCGGAGCAGGAACTGAGTTTGTGATTCAAATCCCAATTCGGCGAGTAACTGCTCCGGTGGGTTGATCGCCTGATTGGTGAATAGTCAGCGATCGCCCCAATTTACCCCTCCTGACGAGTTGGACGGATAATGATTTCGTTGACATCTACATCGCCAGGTTGCTCAATGGCGTAGGCAATCGCCCGTGCGATCGCATCGGCATCGATCGCAATAGAGTAGAACTGGTTCATTCCTGCTGCCGTATCTTCGTGAGTGATAGTGCTAGTCAACTCGGTCGCAACCGCACCCGGCGAGATATTAGTGGAACGGATCTCACCCTTCGACTCTAGCCGCAGCCCTTCAGAAATCGCTCGTACAGCGTACTTGGTGGCACAGTAAACCGCACTCGACGGAAATACTTTATGTCCGGCAACAGACGACAAGTTAATCACATGACCAAACTTCTGTTGGCGCATCGTTGGCAGCACCGCAGCAATGCCATAAAGCACCCCTTTAATGTTGACATCAATCATTTGATCCCACTCATCGACCTTAATTTGGTCAAGCGGAGACAGTGGCATTAAACCCGCATTGTTGATTAACACATCAATGCGTCCATAGGTTTCTAGCGTTGCGTCAGCCAATGCCTGCACCTGGGCGCGATCGACAACATCGGTGACTCGATAAGCAGCCGTGCCCCCTGTTTTTGCGATCGCAGCGACCAAATCCTTAAGTCTATCTTCGCGGCGGGCAGCTAGCATCAACTTGGCTCCGCTAGCGGCTAGACGATGAGCAGTGGCTTCACCTAACCCGCTACTTGCTCCCGTAATAATGACCACCTTGCTTTGAATTTCAGACATCGTTACTCCTATGCAAATCTGTAAGTCACAAAGTTATCGAATGGATATCACTCCAATTTATGCCACCCCTCTCTATTTATGGCATCCCTCTCTCCGGTTCTCTCTTCAGAGGTAGGCTTAAGAAAGGCTCTTTTCTCTAAGATTGGGCTAATCACATCTGGTTTAGCTTTATGCGTCTGATCAGCGCTTGGTTAACTGGCTTCTTGGGTGCCCTGTCGATCGTGGCAGCGCTACCTGGCAATGCAGCAACCATTCGGCAAAACTTTGAGATAACGGTTACTCAAGTCACTCCACCAGTTTTAGAAAGCCCCAATCCCGCTTTCAACAATTTGCCACTACCAGAGGTCGGCACCCAAGGAAGAGGATCGTTCACCTATGATGAATCTAAACTGAACTTTGTAAAGGAGTTAAGCTATTACCAGGATACTTATGCTTTGGGTGTGTCTGGGAAGATCGACTTTGCAGACTTTTCCCTCGACTTCTTTAATGTACCTGCACCCAATGGACGAGAGGACAGCCTAGAACTGGTCAATACCTTCTCTTTGATCGCACTCTAACTGG
This sequence comes from Leptolyngbyales cyanobacterium, assembly GCA_038231055.1. Lineage (GTDB taxonomy): Bacteria > Cyanobacteriota > Cyanobacteriia > Leptolyngbyales > Leptolyngbyaceae > Phormidesmis_A. The sequence goes on along the minus strand of JBBRMC010000414.1, from coordinate 201 downwards.
GCAATACACGCCACAGAATCTGGAACGACCGTGAGAATTTTGAATGGCTTTATTGCTTACCCGGATGGGAGGGTTCGGGAACCCTTAAAGCCCCTGTCTTTTAAGCATGGGGATGAAGAAGGGGTTCCCGCGTGGCTGCTTCAGCCACAGAGTTCGACACTTCTCGAAATCTTCACAAAATGGCTCCTGATTTTGTTGTAC
>JBBRMC010000413.1:0-4126 GCA_038231055.1 Leptolyngbyales cyanobacterium | reverse complement strand
CTCTTTAAGGGTTTTGCCTGGGGCAATGACACTAAAAACCTGATTCTGGAATAAATCGAGGGTGTTGCCCGGAGGTAGGCGTGTCACTCGACGCGATCGTCCGTCTAGATCGGTGATTGAGCAATAGTCCCAATCAATATAAATTGGATAGTCTTGGGATTTGTTACTAATGCTAATCGCTAACTCTTTAAGCTTGTCAAATTCGTAATGAGTGTCAAATTTGAAGCTAACGCTAACGATGTCTTGCAGGTTGAAAGATTGAAGATATTGGTCTAACTCTTTTTGATCGAGTCGAATCGTAAACTCATCATTAAACGAGTTAATAATTTCGTATAAAACATAGGTGATGCACAAAAGATAGACCGTCAAGAGCACAAAATCGAGTTCAGTCATGGTTGACCCTACCAACGAAATAGACTAGACCCAGAACTGTAGACCTTATACCATTTATGGGGCATCACGATCGAGGGACAGAAAACTCTTGAATCCTGAACGGCTACGATCGAGAATCTTCTCATTTAGCTGGATCATTTGAGCAGTGCAGCTAACTTACGCCGCATGATAATGCCCAGTTGATCGGATGCCATGTGCTGTTCTGCTTGAATGTCTAACGGGACATTAATAGTCAGTCGATTCAAGCACGTCTTGTTCTTCTAAAACAACCTGACGATCGAAGGCGATAATATCAGCGGCTTTAGCATCGGCTTCGGTGTCATTGCGAATGCAGAATTGCCCAATTTGAGACGCGCGATCGCTCACAGGAGTGGCTGTAATTAATCAGAAAAGGTTCCTTGCGAATTGATACCATCTGTCTGGGGAGCGATATTTTTGTCTGATATCCGTTAACGTGAAGACACGCTTCAAGTTAATGATGCAAAACTCCTCATGAACTCTAAATCTTCTAAATCATCTCATGACGTTTCAGAAGTGATTTCTGAAGACACCTTAGACCGATCGGATGCCCAGTTTCCTATTGTGGGTATCGGCGCGTCGGCAGGCGGCTTAGAAGCCTTTACACAGTTGCTCAGTCATCTGCCCACCGATACCGGAATGGCATTTGTGCTGATTCAACACTTAGCCCCTAACCACAAGAGTCTGCTCACCGAGCTTCTAGCAAAAACCACCTCAATGCCAGTGAGTGACGTGCAAGATGGCACGATCGTAGAACCCAATCAGGTTTACATCATTCCGCCCAACACCAAAATGACGCTGGTGGACGGAGCGCTGCGACTGATGCCACGCGAAAAAGTTAGGGGCACCTATTTGCCTGTTGACGCTTTTTTTGTCTCACTGGCGCTCGATCGGGGGCACAAGGCGATCGCGGTCGTTTTAACGGGCGGCGATGGCGATGGGTCGGTGGGCGTTGAGGCGATCAAGGCGGCAGGCGGGGTGACGTTTGCTCAAGGTGAAGGAACGGCACAAGACGGGAGTATGCCGAGTAACGCTGTGGCAACGGGTCACGTAGACTTTGTGATGCCTCCGAGCGCGATCGCCGCAGAACTCGCCCAGATCAGTCGCCATCCGTTTGTGTCTGCCCCGACTCAAGCCGTGGTCTCTAATCCAGACAGCGAGGGTGCCCTGCCTACTCTTTTTGCGCTGCTGCGATCGAGCGTGGGCGTTGACTTTACTCACTACAAGCCCAACACGCTCGATCGCCGCATCCAACGACGAATGTTGGTGCATAAGCTAGAACGGTTGGAGGATTATGTCGAATATCTTCAGAACAATCCGGCTGAGGTCGAAGCGCTCTATAAAGAAATTCTGATTCATGTGACTCGCTTTTTTCGTAACCCTGAAGCCTTTGAAGCCCTGAAAGCGCAGGTGTTTCCGGTGATCACGCAAAACACAGCCGACTCTCCGATTCGGATCTGGATACCCGGATGTTCGACGGGTGAAGAAGTGTATTCGATCGCCATCTGTTTACTGGAATTTTTGCAGGATGCAGAGATCACACCTCAGATTCAGATCTTTGCAACAGACTTGAGCCAGATGGCGATCGACACGGCACGATCGGGCATCTATAGCGAGAGTCAGATGGTCGATGTTTCACCAGAGCGGCGCAGCAACTTCTTCTGTGAGGTTGAGAGTGGCTATCAAATTAAAAAGTTTGTGCGCGAGCGGTGCATCTTTGCCAGACAAGATTTGAGCCGTGATCCGCCATTTTCTCATCTCGATCTGATTAGCTGTCGCAATGTGCTGATCTATTTGGGAGAGACGTTGCAAAAGCAGGTGATTCCCCTCTTTCACCACGGGCTTAAGACCGATGGCTTTTTGCTGTTGGGCACGTCAGAAAGTATTGGGTCGTTTTCTGACTTGTTTGGTTTAGAAGATAAGAAGTGCAAAATTTATTCTAAAAAGCTGACCGCAACTCGCCCAAACTTTTCATTTGTCACAAACACCTATCCGGTTGCAAAAGAGAGTGCCCGTCTGAAAACGAGTGATGGATTCCCTCCCTTTGATTTGCTGAAAGAGGCGAACCGGATTGTTTTAGAGCGATTTTCTCCGATCGCAGTTCTGATCGATTCCAAGCTAGATATTTTGCAAGTTCGCGGAGAAACCAGTCTCTATCTCAGATTTGCACCTGGAAAAGCCAGCCTAAACTTACTCAAAATGGCACGAGCCGAGCTGCAAGCCGCGCTGCAAACTGCCATTCATCAAGCCAAGCATCAAAATGCTCCAGCCAGAAAAGACGGGTTACGCATTGAGTCAGGTGAAGCCGCCAGAATCGTCAATATTGAAGTGATTCCGTTTAAAGCGCCGATGACCGACGCACTGTATTTTCTCGTTTTATTTGAAGACGTTGCGCCCGCGATCGGGTCTCCTCAAGTCAATTCTCAACTCTTGCAGGGAGACTTGGCGGAAGAGGTGATGCAGCTTCGGCAAGAGCTTGAGATCGCGAATCAAGAACGAATTATCGCTCAAGACTATTTGCAAGCAGTTGTCCATGAGCATGAGAACGTCAATCAAGACCTCAGCATTGCCAATGAAGAGGTTTTGTCGAGCAATGAAGAGTTGCAAAGCACCAATGAGGAGCTTGAAACTGCGAAAGAAGAGATTCAGGCGACGAATGAAGAACTCACCACAACCAATGAGGAACTTCGCAGCCGCAATCTTGCTCTCTATCAGGTCAACAACGATCTGACAAACTTGCTGTCTGGAATTAATATTCCGATCGTCATGTTAGAAAGTGATCTGCGAATTCGGCGCTTTACCCCGATGGCACAGAGCATCTTTAACCTGATTTCCACCGATATCGGGCGACCGTTTGACGACATTCGATGTAACCTCAATATTCCCAACTTAAAGCAATTGATTGTAGAGGTGATTGATACTCTCAACATCCAAGAGTTTGAAGTGCAAGACTATGACCAACATTGGTATAACCTGCGGATTCGCCCTTATCGCACGATTGAGAATCAAATCGATGGCGCAGTGTTGATCTTAGTAGATATCAATGACCTCAAAGGCAGTGCAACGACGCTAGAAGCTGCCCGAAATGTTGCCGAAACTGCCAACCGAGCGAAAGATGACTTCTTATCAACCGTCTCACACGAACTCCGCAACCCGCTAACTGCCATCCTGGGTTATGCTCGAATTCTTCAGTCACGTAAATTTGATGAGCCGCAAACCACTCGCTACTTGCAGGTCATCGAACGAAGTTCAAAAGCACAGTTCCAACTGATTGAAGATCTTCTAGACACCGCACGAATTACGAGCGGAAAGATTCGGTTAAACACTCGATCGATCAATCTCAGTTTAGTGGTAGATGTGGCGATCGCCACGGCACAGCTATCCGCCGACGAAAAGAACATTCAAATCACGTCGCGATTGAACCCGGTAACGGTGATGGGAGATGTCGATCGCTTAAATCAAATCCTCTGGAATCTGCTTGCAAATGCCATTAAATTCACCTCTCCAGAGGGGCACGTTGAAGTCACTCTCGACGCGGTAGACACCCAAGCTCAAATTCGAGTCATCGACACGGGGCGCGGCATTCAGGTAGACTTGCTGCCACATATTTTTGAGCGGTTTCGACAAGAAAATGATGGCACCCACACCACTCAAGGACTCGGATTAGGGTTAGCGATCGTCCTTCATCTCGTCGAGCTTCATGGGGGCACTGTTT
>JBBRMC010000412.1:0-4149 GCA_038231055.1 Leptolyngbyales cyanobacterium | reverse complement strand
GCAAAGCATTCAGCAAACAATTTTCGCAACATCGCGGAAAACACAGATTGAATGCTTTGCCTAACGTGATGAAAATTTGCTGCGTATTCGTTTAGCCTGTTGTTCGTCGAATGTGATCTAGAATGCGCTGTTTGCGTTCTACCGATCGTGATGACGAATCTTTACCAAAGGCTCCGACACTGCGAGCGATATGCTCCATGATTCTTTTCTTCCGATCGTCTGCGTTCGCCATAGTCTGAATTAAGGAACAATTTGTACTATCTTCATCTTAACGACGTTCTGAGCTAGAGGTTCCGAGATTAAACGGGCGAAGGTGCCGATACAGATCAAACGTTCTGTTTTGTCTTCGGCTATAGAAGCTACCATGTACGCACAAGTTGATCCGATCCGTCATTGCCAAAACCTTTCGCCCCCTAAATCCCCCATTCTGGTGGACTTTGAGATGGAACGAGGTTTTAGAGGTCAAGCCATTTATCTTGTTCAAAGTCCCCCAATTTTGGGGGATTTAGGGGGCATAAGCCGACTCAAACGAAGCGACGAGGACTTGTGTGTACACGGTAGGGCTATATGAAGTGGGTGAATGGTTCTAGAATGTCCACACTCAGCCGAACAGAGGACGATTTTAAGCTTTTATCGAAATGGAGGCGAGAGCAGTAGCCCGCCTTTGGTCGAAAGATTATTTTGTCCGCGTGGCAGATTTAACTTGGTCTTAGCACCGAGGTTACGATCGTAGACCTCACCATAGTTTCCCACCTGCTGAATGATTCGCACTGCAAAGTCATTCGTGATGCCCATTCCCTTTCCTAAGTCGCCTTCCGCACCCAAAAATCGCTTCACCGTTGGGTCGGGGCTGTTCACTTGCTGAGTCACATTTTGAGATGTTACACCCAGTTCTTCAGCCTTGATTAGAGTAAACACCGTCCATCTCACCAGATTGCTCCAAGCCGCGTCACCATCGGCAACCGCAGGCGCTAAAGGCTCTTCGGAGAGAGGTTCTTCTAAGATGACGTGATCATCGGGTTTGGGTAATGTCGTGCGGCGAGACACTAGCTGAGAGCGATCGGCAGTGACTCCTTCACAGCGTCCTTCTGCATAAGTGCCAAAGGTCGTATTCACATCTTCAAACACAACGGGTGTGTAGGGAATCCCGCGCTTTCGCATCTGATCGGTCAAGTTTTGCTCGGTCGTCGTCCCGGTTTGGATGCAGATTGATTTGCCCTTGAGATCCGCCAGAGTTTTTATGTTGCTTGCCTTACGTACCATAATGCCTTGACCGTCATAAAAGACGACGGGCGCAAACTCTAACCCCACAGAGGTATCGCGGCTCATCGTCCAAGTGGTGTTGCGGCTGAGAACATCGACTTCCCCAGTTTGCACGGCTGTGAAGCGCTCTTTGGCGTTGAGGTTGCGATACTCTACAGAATTTGAGTTGTTGAATAGAGCGGCAGCGATCGCTCGACACACGTCTACATCCAGCCCTGAATATTTGCCGTCTTTGCCGACAAAGCTGAATCCAGGTAATTCTCCACTGACACCGCACACGAGTTTTCCTCGACTGAGAACGGTTGCTAATCGTCCTTTGGCTGCGGTTCCTCCACTTTGACTAGTGGGAGTGTCACTGCAAGCGGTTAAAGCTAAAACGAGCAAAGCGACGAGGAACCGAGAACGCATCATAGAAGTTTGGGAAAAAGACGGTAGCGGAGTCATTGTAGTCTTTTCGCAGAGCCTTTTCACAGGACGATTCCCAGCCTTCACCGCGATCGACTCGCTTCGGGCTGACGCTCAAACCCTGCCACTTCTCCCAGCGTATAAAGAGGACGGTTTTTCACTTCCTCATAAATTCGCCCAATATACTCACCGAGAATGCCGATGCTGACTAGCTGCACGGCACCGAGAAAGAAAATCGCCACAATAATCGTGGCAAGTCCAGTGACGGGAGAATGGGGCACAAAAATCCGCCAATAGAGCACCAAGACTGCCATCACCAGCGCCACCACTGCTGCAAATAAGCCGACATAGGTCGAGATGCGGAGCGGCACGATAGAAAACGAAACCAATCCATTAATTGCCAGCGATAGCGATTGACGAAAGGTATATTTCACATCGCCTGCAAATCGAGGATCTCGCTCAAACTTGATTGCAGTCTGCTGAAAGCCAACCCACGATCGTAGCCCCCGGATATAGCGATTTCTCTCTGGCATGGCGTTGAGCAAATCTACGACTTGGCGATCGAGCAAACAAAAATCACCCGTGTCAGTCGGAATTTCAACATCTGCCAACTTTTTTAACAAGCGGTAAAACAGATAGGCGGTAAACCGCTTGAACCAGCCCTCTTTTCGGCGTTGCGTCCGTTGGGCATAGACCACCTGATAGCCCTGGTTCCACTTTTCGATCATCGCGGGAATCAGTTCGGGTGGGTCTTGCAAATCGGCATCTAAAATCACAATCACGCGACCTCGTGCAAAATTTAAGCCTGCTGTCACCGCAATTTGATGCCCAAAATTACGAGCCAAACTCAGATAGCACACCCGTGAATCTTGTTGGTGTAGCTCCCGAATCAGAGACAGCGATCGGTCTCGACTGCCGTCATTGATTAACACTAATTCGGCTGGGGCATCCAATCGACTCATCACTACGCTGACCCGACGGTAAAGCTCATGAAGGGTAGCTTCTTCGTTGTAGATCGGAATGATTAGCGAGTAGGTTGGCAGCATGGTTGAGGCACCACAATTTGAACAAAAAAGAGCGATCGCGAGATATGTAAAATTATCACACCTTAGCGATCGCCCCAGAATTTCATTAGTCTTTTGTCTGAAGAACGGTTAGTGCGCTAAATCCAACGCGCGTTTTGCCAGTGCTTCAGCCGTGATGCCGTTGACTGCCATCAGTTCACCCGCGCTTGCCGTGGTTTCGCCCCGCTTCCACGAGAAGGTATCACGCTTGGCAGTGCTTCGCAGCATGATCGGCTCCAGCATCCCACTGGCTCCCCCGGTGACTCCAATCAGCACATCGCCGCCAAACATCGCCTCAAACTTGGCATCGTCAAGAAACTCGCCGTCTGGCTCTGAGCACAGCTCCCAGGCGACATCGTGAGGGCGATAGAGACGACGCGGATTCACCACCGACACGACTCGCACAGAGAGTCCTTCAGCTTCGAGATGAGCCGCCGCCTCAAGGACTGGAATCAAGATCATGTCACCGACAACCGCGAAGACGACGGTTTTAGCATTCGGACTCTCGGCGCTCGGCATTTCTTTGAGGACGATCGCCCCATCTTTTAATGCCTGCCCCGTCTGCTCAAACGTTGTGTGAATGGGCAAAGGCGACTTACTCGACGTGATCACAATGCCCTTATTCTTGGTCGTCAGCCCCCAGTCATAGCAAACCTGGATGCTATTCGCGTCGGGTGGAAACAGAGGAAAGACATTGCCATTTCGCATCATCGCGGCAAAATACGCTTCGATTTCAGGGCGTTGGTGAGTCCAGCCGTTGCGCCCCTGCTCTAATGCCCCTGCTGTAAACAGCGTCATCGTCGAGGGAGTCGGACGACGCAATTCTGCCATTGCCTGAGTCACGGTTTGCCAAATCGGTAAGCCATTAATCGCAAACGATTCATAAGAGCACCAGAGCGATCGAGACCCCATCAGCGCTAATCCTGCTGCCAACCCTGCACAGGCATCTTCACTAAGCGGCTCATAGACTTGTCCGTTGGGGGCTTGATTATAGAGCGCGTCTTCAACCGGGTGAATGATTCGCAATGCCTGGTTGATGTTGGCAATCCCAGAGGCTTCGTTGCCGTCTGCGTTGGTGACGGTAAACGCTCGATCGACCTGTCCGACATGACCGACTAGCTTGCCCATTGCGGTGGTCGAGACTTTGGGGTCTCCGCCTACGGTGAATTCTTCTAAGGGCAACTGACCCAAATCGGGCAAGGGCAACACCGATTCAGTCACCGCCGTTTTGCTAGCAGGTCCGCCGCCTGCCCGTTCGCAGTTGGTTCGCACCAGGTCCCAGGCTGCGGGAGTGAGAGCACGAGCTTTTAGCGCGGCAATAATATCGGCGTTATCGAGGGTGTGTTGAGCATAGAGGTTGTGAGATTTTGCGCCTCTCGCGTGCATTCCGGCACCCTTAAGCTGCTTGATGATAAAG
>JBBRMC010000411.1:0-4150 GCA_038231055.1 Leptolyngbyales cyanobacterium | reverse complement strand
TCCAACGACAGCATTGCACGGCAGCTATTTGGGAGAAGTGGTGTCGGTCAACGATCCTGAACACCTCTCTAGGGTGCAGGTGCGGCTGTTTAATTTTGACGGCAATGATGCACCGATTTGGGCAAGAGTTGCAGTGCCTGTTGCAGGGTCGAACTATGGGGCGTTTATGCTGCCCGACGTGGGAGATGAGGTGCTGATTACCTTTGTGAATGGCGATCCTCGCTTGCCGATGGTGATCGGGTCACTGTGGAATGGCAACGCGACCGCCCCCGAAACCCTTGGCGGAAGTGGCGGGACGATCGATCGCTGGACTCTGGTCGGAAAAGCCCAAACGCGCATCGCGATCGTCGAAGAAATTCCCGGAAATGCCACGATTTCGCTGACAACTCCAGGCGGAGTTAGCGGCACCCTGACCCAAACTGCCGGAGGAAAAATCGAGTTTGAAGCCGCCGGAACCACGGTTACGGTAGACACGACTGGCGTGACGGTGCAAAGTGCTGGACGGGTGAGCGTTAGCGCTAGTCAGGTTGAAGTGACGGCAGGGCAGGTGACTGTGAACGCCGCGATTTCTAATTTTTCGGGTGTTGTCAAATGTGACACCTTGATTGCAACTACCGTGGTTTCGACCACCTATACGCCGGGAGCTGGAAATATATGGTAGACCATGCTGTGACACTGCAAGCGGTAGGGGTCAGTCAGGTTGCAGATCGACCCAACTTGCCCAAATCCTATGATCTGCGACCCACGATTCTCAAGCGCACTGAGCAAGATTTTATCGGCTCTGTTTTGGATGAATTGAGGAGTGGAACGGGAATTCAGGCATTAACGGGCGTGATTCATTCCAATCAGGCTAGCGATACGCTGACGTTTCTACAGCCTGTTCATCGCACGTTTTATTTAGTGATATTAGAAATTGTTTGTGATCCGTTTAATCTGCCTTATTTGCAGCCTCGTCTCGATCCTCGAAAAATCGAGAGTGCCGGGTTAGTGGTGCGTCGAGTCGCAGCCAACGGCAAGCATGAAGGCTGGCGAAAACAAGGGCATTCGGTGCGCGGCTGGATTCCCTTTGACACCGAGGATGCTGAAACGCTTGATCCAGCTCCCGATCGCCGCCCCCCGATCGGGTCTGGGTTGCCCGACCTCGATCGCTTATTAACTCCTTTAGCACCGCTATCAGAAAGTGTTGCGCCGCTCTACGTGGCTCCTCCAGATATCTGTCAGGCAGTGGGGCGCACAATTTTGTATGGAGTGATCCCGGTAACTAGCTCAGAGTTTAGCGAAGCGCCTCCGGTCACGCCAGTCGCTGACGATGCTGAAACATTGGGTCAATTAAACGCTGCCATCCTAGAGATGCTGCCTTCTTGTTTGCGACCTAATGGCGATCGCAGTGTGCCCCAAGCAGGCAGAGTATTAACGGCTGATCAGGCAGATGATGTGAGCTTACGTGACGTTTTGGCAATGCTGCAACAATTAAAGTTTCAGTTTCGGCTGTTTGAATCGGATCTCGCGAGTGTGGCACTCTTGCAAGAATTAAATCAAGCGATCGTGGCTCCTAACACTCCCAATGCTCAACCGTTAGGCGATCTCTTAGCCCTCGCGAGTCGCATTTTAATCGATCGAGAAACTGGACTGCAAGTGACGCTGCCTCCACAGTGGGCGACCTTTAGCGACACGCAAAACCGCAATATTTTAGAGCTATCTCGTGCGGCGTTGATGAGCCATTTGTCTGCCCTGACAGCAGGTGAAAGTCGGTTTGAAGCGCTGGATCGGCAATATCAAGTTCGGGCGTTTGTGCGACTTAAATCCACAAGTGAATGTGTGCATCCTCCGATTTGGAGTGACTATAGTGATGCGTTTACGATCGCCCCCTGGTACGAAGCCAGCAATCAGCCTCCGGTCAAGGTTATATTGCCTGACATTCTCGATCCTAAAACGCTATCGAGTCTTAAACCTGGCGTTGCATTTTCGGTTCCACCCAAACTATTTAACTTTCTTAAGCCAAAAGATTTTGCGAAATCTGTTTTATCTGGTGATGTTAAAGACAGCGACGATGGCGGCATTGCCTGGATTTGTTCATTCAACATCCCCATCATTACTCTCTGTGCTTACTTAGTGCTTAACATCTTTCTACAACTATTTAACATTGTCTTTTGGTGGATTCTGATCGTAAAGATTTGTCTTCCTGTTCCTAAAAAGCTCTTTCCGAAGCCGAAGTAGTGTTGTAGATACTAATAACTTCTTAATCAATTTCTATTTTACGTTGCCCTCATGCCTCCTAACCCTCTCCCGATCGGATTTCCTCTGCTCGCTGTCCCTGATGCCAACGGACAGATCAACTACCCTAGTCTCGAATCCAGCGTTCGACAATCGATTCAGGTGATTTTGCAAACTCGACCCGGCGAGCAACTCATGCACCCCGACTTTGGAGCAGGACTGCAAACCTTTTTGCAAGAATCCAATACGCTGGTGACCCGTCGCCGCCTTCACGATCGCATCACCGATTCCCTAACGCGCTGGGAGCCACGCATTTTGCTCGATCGCGTCGAGGTCGAAACGGTGCCTGATCAACCGAGTCATTTGCGTATCGAAGTCTGGTATCGATTGCAGCGCACAGGCGTGGCTCAACATCTCGGTTTAACCATGCAACTGGAGGTTTAACATGCCGATTCGCCCTCCAAATTTAGACGATCGTAGCTTTGATGATTTAGTCGCCGAAGCCCTATCGCGCATTCCTGCCCACACGCCCGAATGGACGAATGTTCGAGTGGGCGATCCGGGGCGGACGATCGTCGAACTGTTTGCATGGCTCACCGATACGCTGCTCTATCGCGCCAACTTGATTCCTGAGCGGCAGCGATTAGCTTTTTTGCGACTGCTGGGTGTGCAAATGCGTCCGGCGTTGCCTGCTAGAGGACTGGTTACGGTCTCGATCGATGACCCAAACGCGACGCAAGCTCTGGCGCTGCAACCGCTAGCCACGGTAAAAGGAACCGTCAATTTTGAGACTCGTGCTGAAATAACGGTGTTTCCGGTGACGGCTGAAACTTACTACAAACGTCCCTTAGTAGCTTCAGAAGCCGTAAAACTTGCCGATATTGTTCAGGGACTTCAGCAGGTTTATCAACTGCAATCTCCTGCAATTCCCTATGTCACCACACCCGTTTTTGCGGCTGCCAAACCCGAACCTGACGGCTTTGATTTGATTCAGCAGACCGTCGATCAGTGTCTTTGGATTGCTATTCTTGCGTCTGAACCGAAATACGTTGACACGGCGAAACAGGCGCTAGGCAGCAATTTGGTTGGGGGACAACCGTTGTTAAATGTCGGCGTGATGCCTGCGATCGCCATCCCCGATTTGTTTGAAGACATTGGGACTCGTGCGCGCATTCCTCACGTTTGGGAGATCAGCACCGGGCAGGAAATTGCTGATGTGCCGCAGTATTTGAGCCTCAATGTGATTGCCGATTCGACAGCAGGGCTGACTCGTCGTGGAGTCGTCAGATTGGCAATGCCATCGCCCAACTACATTGGCGCACCCACTAACAATGTTCGCACGCGCATTAATGCCGGAACGGGCGATCGTCCGCCTCGCATTGATGCGCCCGAAGTCGCAGAGCGATTAGTAACTTGGCTGCGGCTGCGTCCGAGTCGTCGAGACCTGCAAACCCTGTCTGTGAGTTGGATTGGCATCAACGCGGTTGAAATTGATCAACGGCAAACTCTAACCGGTCGAGTCGTCGGAGAAAGTGATGGCAGCGCCGACCAGGAGTTTCAGCTACCTGGACAATCGATCGAGCCAGAGACGCTGCAAATTCAAATCGAGGAAACGGGGCGCGGCTATCAGCCTTGGTCAGCGATCGACGATTTAGCACTCGCTGGACAGAATGCCACCGTCTATCGGCTAGATAGCGAAGCGGGCACGATTCGTCTAGGCAACGGCATTCAAGGACAGATTCCAGAAGCCGGACGGCGCATTCGAGTTGCCTTGATGCGATCGGGCGGAGGCATCGCCGGAAATCTGCCATCCAATTCGCTCAATGGCATCACGGCAAAAGATTTGCGGGGTAATCTCGTCACCAAGCTTAAGATCCAGCAGCCGCTCCCCATGACAGGAGGAGTCGAGAGCGAAACCCTAGCCGAAGCAGAAACT
>JBBRMC010000410.1:0-4160 GCA_038231055.1 Leptolyngbyales cyanobacterium | reverse complement strand
TTGCCTAAACGCACAGCGCTTTCAGGATACCTTAGAGTGCCATTGGCTCTTTCCCAGAAACTACGGGGGCGATCGAGTTCAATTTCAACTCAGGGTGATCGGATTGAAGCTGTTGACAGTTCCACTCATTGCGAAACAGTAGAACGGGACGCTCCCAACTATCCTTAACGGTCAAGGTGTTGAAGATTCGCCCTACTTTTTGCAGCGCGTCCCAGCCGCCATCCACCCATCGAGCGACTGTGTAAGGAAGCCACTCGACTGCCGTCTCAACGCCGTATTCGTTCTGCAATCGAAACTGCACCACTTCAAACTGCAACTGTCCAACGGCTGCCAAGATGGGATCACGCTTGGCTTCGTCAGCAGAATACATAATTTGAACGGCACCTTCTTCTCGCAACTCAGACACGCCCTTGCGAAACTGCTTAAATTTGGACGGGTTAGGATTTCTCAAATAGGCAAACAACTCTGGCGAGAAGCAGGGGATGCCTTCATATTCCAGCTTTTGCCCGTTGTAGATGGTGTCTCCGATCGCAAACACACCAGGGTTGTTCAACCCGATTACATCGCCGGGATAGGCTTCTTCGATCACTTCTCGGTCTTGAGCAAATAGCTTTTGAGGACGAGATAATCGCACCGTTTTTCCAGTTCGAGCGTGGCTGACGGTCATATCTTTCTCAAACTTGCCCGAACAGACCCGCACAAAAGCGACCCGATCGCGGTGTTTGGGGTCCATGTTTGCCTGGAGCTTAAATACAAACCCCGAAAATTCTGGGTAGGTCGGCTCAATCTCACCTTGATTACTGTCGTGGTTTCCGGGCTTTAGCGCATAGTCGAGAAACGCATCTAAAAATAGCTCAACCCCAAAATTGGTCATTGCGCTGCCAAAGAAAACGGGAGTCATTTTGCCGTGATGAACCGCTTCTAAATCGAGTTCGGGTCCTACGCCCTCAATCAGCTCTAACTCGTCTTTGAACTGGTGATAAAGCCCTTGTTCTAACAGCGACTCAATGCGCGGATCACCCAAATCGACTATGGTCTCGATCGCTTCTCGCTTGCCATGTTCACTACGCTCAAATAAGTGAATCTTTTGACTGCGGCGGTCATAGACTCCTTGAAAGCGATCACCCATGCCGATCGGCCAATTTACCGCATAGGTTTGTAAGCCTAATTCTTGCTCAATCTCGTCTAATAACTCCAGAGGCGTGCGACCTGGACGATCGAGCTTATTCACAAATGTGAAAATGGGCAGCGATCGCAGTTTGCACACTTCAAAGAGCTTTCGGGTCTGCGGCTCTAATCCCTTGGCGGCATCGATTAGCATCACCGCATTATCAGCAGCAGCTAACGTCCGGTAAGTATCTTCACTGAAGTCTTGGTGTCCGGGAGTATCGAGCAGATTGATCTGACATTTTTGATACTCAAATTGCAGCACCGTCGAGGTAATTGAGATGCCGCGCTGTTGCTCCATTGCCATCCAGTCTGAGGTGGCATGGCGTTGAGACCGACGCGCTTTAACGGCTCCTGCTTCATGAATTGCGCCTCCGTAGAGCAGCAGCTTTTCGGTCAAAGTCGTTTTGCCTGCGTCGGGGTGAGAAATAATCGCAAAGTTGCGGCGACGCTCAACTGCTGTCTGCAATTCAGCCTGAAGTTCAGTGGACATACTTAAATCCAAAGGATAAATTCGGTGAAAGTCAGAAGTTTCACAATACCTTAAAGATAGCGGGAAATGGAGTCAGGAGTCAGGAGTCAAACGTGCGTAAATCGCTCCTTATAGATTCCAGATCTCCTCACCGAAGACTCTCAGCCTTGGAATCTATAATAATCTAATCATTATGGACAACTCTGATCAACACAAGCTGTTATCGGCTCTCTGTCACGGGTCAATTTTCTTGAGTTCTCTGCTGGTCTCGATCGGGATTCCAGTCGCCATTTTATTCATTTCAGAGGACGCGGTCGTCAAAGAAAACGCCAGAGAATCGATCAATTTTCACATTAATCTTTACCTCTATGCTGCCCTTGCAGCAGTTATAGCGATCACGGTGATCGGTATCCCGATCGCAATTTTGCTCGGCGTTGCTCTAGTTGCTGCCAGCTTCGTTATGCCGATTTTGGCGATCGTGTCAGTGTTGAGTAACGCTGGTCAACCTTACCGTTACCCCTTCATTTGGCGACTGCTCTAACTTCATCAGAACTTAATAACCACCCAGCAAATTTTCGGACTTTCCTCTGTAAGATGTAGAGTAAGTATCAGGGCATCACAGACTTTTCTTAAGTAGGATTAACTACCTTAAGCATCTACCACATACCATGCAAAATCCTCTAGATAGAGCCTGAAAGCCTTAAATATTCAAGGGGCATTCAGTACAGCGTTTCTGGTGTTGGTAACTTTGGTGTTGATGTGAACAGGTATAAAACTTTTGTTGGTTCGAGTCAGCCAGTTGTCTGGCAGCTTGACGGGATCAGTTCTCTTGGATGGGTCAGTTCTATAATAAAGCGATGGAGCAGCCGTCATGGACATCACGAATGACCTGCTCAGCGCTTCGCCGTTGCTCACTTCTGACCGTCAACCTCTCAGCACAGATAGCCTGCGAGTTGCCGCGGCTCAGAGCAGCCTTCAAACAGACATTCTCTGGCGAAACTCAGTCGAGGGAACCAACACAAGCTGGTCAATGGACGGAATTCGATATGTTGGATATCGTAATCTGACCCCCGTAAAAGACCCAAGTTGGCAATTGACCGCGACCGGTGACTACAACCGAGACGGGCAAGATGACCTTCTCTGGCGAAACTCTGCTGGCAACCTCGCCTGGTGGATCATGGATGGCACCACGATCGCCCAAGCCACTTTTCTAACGACTCCAGCCATTCCAGATCCGGCGTGGCAGATTGTTGGAACGGGCGACTTTAACCAGGATGGACAGGTCGATCTGCTCTGGCGGAATAAAGCCGACGGTTCTGTTGCCTGGTGGGTAATGAACGGCACCTCGATCGGCAGTGCCGCCTATCTGCCGACTCTCAAAGATTCCAATCTCAATGTTGTGGGCACAGGCGACTTCAATCAAGATGGGCAGGTCGATTTGCTCTGGCGCAATGCCGCTACCGGAGAAAATTTTTGGTGGGTGATGAATGGCACTACGATCGCCGAGAAGCGCGTCTTGCCGCCTGTCGCAGACTTGAATTGGCAAATTGCGACCGTGGGCGATTTCAATCACGATGGCAAAGCAGATTTAGTGTGGCGTAACTCTAGTACGGGTGCCAATAGCCTCTGGTTAATGAATGGTGTTGAAGTCGTAGACACGGTGACGTTGATCCCTGTTCCTGACACGAATTGGAAAATCGTAGGCGTTTTGCGTCGCCCGATCGAGGAGCTTCCGCCCATAGGCGTGGTCACTGCGCCTTCTAGTGTGGCAGCGCTCACAGCACCAGGAACGCTTGCAACCGCGATCGCCGAACCGTCGGCAGCGTTTTTAAGCGGTGGTCAGGTCAGTGCAAATCGTCTCAACGATTTCTATCAGTTTACGATCACTCAATCAGGAGTCTTTAACGCTAGCTTGACAGGCTTAACGGGCGATGCTGACGTGCGGCTGATCCAGGATGCCAACCAGAATGGGGCAATTGATGCGGGTGAGGTGCTAGCGTGGCAATGGGAGCGAGGCACCGTTAGCGAATCGATTCGGCGATTTTTAACCGCAGGCAATTACTATGCTCAGGTGATCAGCTACGGTGGTCAGACGGCAGATTACTCGCTCAAAACCAGTTTTGCTCCATCGGTTAGCGATGACCAAAAATTTGAGTTAACGCTTGACTTAAGCCAAGGGTTGACCGGGTTAAGCGATGCGGCAAAAGCGGCGATCGTTGAGGCAGCAAAGTTTTGGGAAAACGCGATCACGAGTCGCAGTGCCATCACTCGCTCTAATCAGTTAGCGGTCACGATTACGGGCAAAAGCCTGGTCTATAGCAATGGCAGCGCCGACACGGGAACGTTGGCGCTCTCTGGACCACAATTTGGTCTAGACGGTCCTAACTTGATTATCAGCAGTGGCACTAGCACTCTTAATGCGAGGCGATTTGCTGAGTTTAATGCCAACCCGACTTATTTACGCGACATCATGATTCATGAGTTCGCTCACGTTTTAGGGTTTGGCACCTTATGGGAGCCT